>JBDNHG010000607.1:0-3178 GCA_041688925.1 Acidimicrobiales bacterium
ACAAAGGGCCTGGCTTGCGCCAGGCCCCATCGTTGTTCTGTTGTGCTCTAGGTGAGCGTTACTCGCCCTTAGCGGCGTTCTTCAGCTTCGAACCGGCCGAAACCTTGACGCCCTTGGTTGCGGCGATTTGAATTGGCTCGCCGGTGCGAGGGTTGCGGCCCGTGCGGGGTGCACGGGTGGTCTGCTGGAACGAGATCCAACCAGGGATGGTGATCTTGTCATCGGTGCGCGACACGTGATCGGCGACAACTTCAAACATTCCGCTGATAGCGGCGTCGACGTCCGACTTGCTCATTTCGGTCTTCGCAGCGATTGCATCAATCAATTGTGACTTATTCATGATTACTCCTTAAGCGACTTATTCGAGCCAGGGGGGTCCGAACAACGACACAAGAAGAGTCTGCGGGGGTAGCAAAGTCAAGCATTTCCAACGTTTTCGCGCATCGGGCGCCGAACGCGACCCGCGCGGCGACGTGTCGCTGCCCACGGCGTAACATGGCAATCGTGTCTTCTGGTCGCCGCAAGGAATCAAATGACGACCAAGATGGGTTTACTCGTTATGTCCTGCCAGAGCTCGAAGTACTCATGCGAGTCGCCCGTTCCATCACCGGTAATCCGACCGATGCCGACGACCTCGTGCAAGACACGCTGCTGCGGGCCTACCGCGCGATCGACCGGTTCGATGGCCGCTACCCGCGAGCCTGGCTGCTCACAATTATGCGAAACGCTCAGATCAATCGGGTGCGACGCAAACGCCCCGAGCTCCTACGTGATCCAGACACGACGCTCGCCCTCATCGCCAACACCGACAGCGATGCTCAGACGCCCGAGTCCGTCGTTCTCAACCGCACGTTCGATGCGTCGGTCGAACGTTCCCTCGCCGCGATTCCACCCCAGTTCCGCGAGGCCATTCACCTCGTCGACATCGACGGGCTCTCCTACAACGAAGCCGCAACCGTGCTCGATATACCGGTCGGAACTATCATGAGCCGCCTACATCGTGGACGAAAGTTGATACGCAATGACCTCACAATGGATCCTGACTACGAGCGGGTAACGCCATGAAACTCTTGTCACGGTTCTTCGGGCGGGGCTTGACCTGTCAGCAGGTGGCCGTTGTTCTTCAGCAGTACCTCGATGAAGAACTCGATCCGAACGAAGTCCCCAAGGTTCTAGAGCATCTCGACGCGTGCAAGGACTGCGGTCTCGAGGCAACGATCTACACCCGCATCAAGGCCTCGCTGCACGCGCATCAAGAAGAGCCCGACGACGCCTCGATGGCAAAGATCCGAGCACTCGCCACCGAACTAGCCACCGCTGGCCTCCCCGATAACGAGTAACCCTGCCTCCTCGGCCTTCCCAAGCGCCTAAGCGGGGCCCAACCGTCGATTGCAACCCAAGGCAAGCAACGATCCCCCACAAGCAGTGAGGACAGCAGCAGCCGCACCCAGTCCCCGGGACCACAAAAGATTCAGCTCAGACAGGACGAGACCCATGGCGCGACGTTGTGAGCGCCAGCGAAGTCATCGGATCCTGAAAGACCATCGCCATCTCGAGGCCCCAGGTCTTTTGCATGTCGCGAAGCGACCTGTTCAAGATGTCTTGTCCCTCGAAGAGGACTGACCCGCTCGTGTGCACGTTGGCCCCGAGTGTGAGCCGCATGATCGTTCGCGACAGCACTGTCTTGCCTGAGCCGCTCTCGCCGACGACACCAAGTGTCTTGCCTGGCGCGAGTTGAAAGCTCACCCCATCGACCGCCTTGACCATGCCTGCTGGCAATTCGAAGTGCGTCTTGAGGTTGTCGACGACAAGAAGAGGCGTGTTACCGCGTGTCTGGTCGCCAGTTGTCATATTCACTCAGGAGCTCCCCACGGCATCTCCAACAGTGAGCAGACTCTAGGTGACGGCCGTCACACTTGCCAGTCATCTCTCAACACAACTTCGATTGAATTTCTTTTTTGATTGGGAGTCGAGTAGGCCAACGGCCGACTCGACTCCCCATCCACGGGGCCTGATGACTCGTTCAGGCAATCACCGGCCCCCGATCGCCACTAGGACGGGTCGTCGACGTAGCGAAGGTAAGGCTTCACTTCCTCGAGGTTTGTGAACCGCTCGCGAGCATCTTCGGTGCTCATACCAGGTGACGCGATCACTCGGTCGCCCTTGACCCAATCGACGGGGGTCGCTACCGAGTGTTTGTCGGTGAGCTGCATGCTGTCGAGGACGCGAAGAATCTCATCAAAGTTTCGGCCGGTCGACTTGGGGTAGGTGAGGGTCAATCGAATCTTGTTCGCGGGGTCGATGATGAACACCGAACGCACGGTCGACTTGTCGCCCTCGCCCGGGTGAATCATGTCGTACAGCTCAGCGACTGCACGATCGGGGTCTGCGATGATTGGGAAGTTCACCTCGCTGCCAGTGACCTCGGCGATATCAGGGGTCCATCCGTGATGGTCTGCAATTGGGTCGACAGACACCGCGATCGCTTTGGTGTTGCGCGCATCGAAACCGGACTTGAGCGCGGCGGTGCGACCGAGTTCGGTGGTGCAGACGGGGGTGAAGTCAGCGGGATGGCTGAAGAACACGGCCCAGCTGTCAGCCTTCCAATCGTGGAAGGTGATCTCACCATCGGTGGTCATCGCAGTGAAATTTGGGGCTTCGTCGCCCAGACGTAGTGACATGATTGCTCCTGAGTCGTTGGAGTGATTGGTAAAGCCGACCCTATTAGTAGGATTTAACCATGGCTAGTGGCATTTGTCTCACATCATGTTGACGGATCGACTCGAGATCCGGCTTCCTGTTGACGCAGACCGCAGCCGATTCGTCGAATTGTTCACCGACGAGTCATTCATGGCGTTCTCTGCGAGCGTGTGCAGCACCGTCGAGGCCCATGCACGATTCGACCGGATGCTCGCTACAGCCAACGACATCGCGTTCGCGAAACAATCCGTGATCGACTCGGCCACTGGACAGATCGTCGGATACTGCGGAGTCGCCCGGTTCGATTTCGAAGGCGACACCTGGCTCGAGTTCGGTTATCGGCTGTGTGTCGCTGCTCGGGGCAAGGGGTACGCAACCGAGGCCGGTCGAGCGCTGCTCGAGATAGCCCGCGCCAGCTTTACCGGCACGATTATGGCCATGATCGATCCGACGAACGTTCCCTCGATGAACGTCATCG
>JBDNHG010000608.1:0-4355 GCA_041688925.1 Acidimicrobiales bacterium
CACACCGCTGCTCAACCACACCCGAAACCCACCCACCCAAAAGACAATCGGTGGATTCAGGCTAAGTACACGCTCGTTCGTTCGGCTATTTCTTGCGGGTGGGGAGGCCTACGGCGGCGGTGGGGTTTGCCCATTCTGGCCAGCGTTCGCGGCTCTTCTGCGAGAGGCGCCGCATCAGGTCGATCGCTGCGGGATCGTCGTCGCCGGGGCGGGTGTCGATCACACCGTCCTTGATCATTGCCTCGATGATGGCGCGTCCGAGATCGGTGCGCACAACGGTGAGGGTCCAATCGGTTTCGTTGCCGATGCCGCCTGTGCTGATGTCGGCATGTTCCGCCGCGAAGTCAGGGCAGTAATTGCAGCCTTCTCGGGTCCAGGCGTGGCATTCCTTGAGGTTGATCTCGTGGTACGTGCCGTCCTTCATCCAGACCTGGAAGACGCCCTTGATGTTCATCTTGACGATGTCGTCTTTGTTGATGCCATATTTGACGCCGAACAGATCATCGAACAGCGAGTCATCGAACGACTTCGAACACAGCAGGCCAATGTTCAGCTTGAACGGCTTCGAGACCTTGCCGACCTTGCGATGCCACATGACCGGAGCAACAGATGTTTGGCAGCTCATACCCACAAGAGCGAGCCGTTCGAGGCCCATCTCGCGCGCCTCGTCATAGGCCATGGTGTTGGCAGAGTAGGTGTAACGGCTTCCAGCGCCCGACAGGACCTCCTCGCGGTTGGTCGCGACACCAGGGATGGCCTTCCAGCCGCCTCCGTCCGCGCCACCTTCGAGATAGGACACGAGCGCGCCGTCAAGGATGTCGTTTTCGAGGCACCAGATCAGGATCGCTGAGACCAGCCCGCCGTCTTGGCCGGTGTCGTAGACGAAGTCGTCGCTGGCCCGTACCAACAGGATGTCTTTGAAAATGCCCGACATCTCGTCGGCTTCGCGGACCCGGCCGAAGAGATGGTCGTCGGCTTCGGTCTCCCAATCGCGGAAACGGGGGCACGCTCGGGTGCAGCTGGTGCAGCCCTTTTCGCCGTGGATGCAGTTTGTCGGCCCGAGTTCGTCTTCGAGATGGAACGGCTTGTAATGACCGGGTTCGTGTTTGTAGCCGATGACGTCGTGCGGGCAAGCAATAACACAGCCAGCGCAGCCGGTGCACAAGCCGCTGTCGATGACCTCGTCGTACAGCTCTTTCCACTGGTGCGTCCATCGGTCGCGTGCTGGCTTGGTTGCCTCGACAGTACTCATGCAACAGATCTTAGGGGGTAGTACGTGTTTGCTTCGCAAGCTCAGGAAACGCGGCGTGCTTTGGGCACTCAAGTGCAACATGCAGCAGGAGCGATTCGCTGCTGCCTAACGTTTCGCGGCCCAGACCGCGTACAGCGGGTCACCAATCGGGGCTGCGGTACGATTGTCGATGACGGCAGGCGAGAAGCCGCCAGCGAGCCGAAAATATGCTTCGACGAGTTCGCAACGCTGCGGTTCAGTGGCCGTAAGCCAACCCCGAATCGCCTTGGTAGGGAAGCACCGATTGCTGAATGTGCACACAAAGCGCCCACCAGGCTCGAGAACCCGGCACACCTCGGCAAAGACCTCAACTGGCTTGGTCAAATAGTCGACCGACATAGCGCAGACGACATCGGTGAAGTGGTCGTCGGCAAACGGGAGGACAGGCGACGCGTTCAGGTCGTGCGTATGAATCGAGGTGGCCATCGGGTTGGCCCCGAGTTCTTTCGGGTTCATGCCGAGTACCGCGAGCTCGGATGGCGAAGACGAGAAGTGCGAAACCCACGAGCTCATCAGGTCGAGGACACGGCCGTTGATGCCAAGTTCGTCATACAACGATGCGACGCCGGCAATGGCAGCTGCGTCGATGTGGGTGACGAGCCGCACTGGTTCGTAGACCACGGCATCGTCGAACTCGTCGGCTCGACCAAAGAACCCGGCCGGAAACTGCTCAATCGTCACGGCACGGTTCTAGCCGCAAGAGCACGCGAGCCAGGTGCCTTGGGCGAAGCAGCGTTGGCGACCACGTCGCCGGAAGTTCGAAGAGTGCGCCCCTAATCGACGCTTGTTTGAACCCTGATGCTGCAAACACGATCATCGGGCTGGTCTCATCTGGGTAGAGTGTGCTCATGGCCCAAAAGCAAAAGAGTGGTGAACTCAAGCCGACGCCAGCTTCGCTGCGTCCGATGAAGATGACGCGCCATCGTAAGGCTGCTGCGGTAAAGGCGTATTCACGCAGGGCCCCAGTGCGCTAAAACACATCCTTTCGTGCAGTTGGAGATTCGTGCGCTGACCACGTCGGACATCGCTTCGCTCTCAACGTTTGAATGCCACCAACAGAACCGCTGGACGAAGCAGGTACAGAGGACCATCCGGCATGATTTCGTCGATCTCATATCGGGAAAGCTCGAAGACGTGGTTGCTTCTGCCATTGGTCAGTTCGACGAGGAGACCCTCGTTGGAGTCGCAGCGTTCTCTACGACCGAGCATTTCGAGGTCCTTGCGCTCGCCATCGCAGCGTCGCACCAAGGGAACGGATACGCCACGCAGCTCAAACGCCACATTCTGGAGCACGCCACAGACCTCGGGTACGCCCAAGTCTTCTCCCTCGTGCATCGGGCAAACCACCCGATGCTTGCAATCAACTACCGCCTCGCAGCGTGGGTCGTGACGGACACCGAGGATCCAGACTACAACCTATGCATCATCAACGTCTGACGCGAATTCGGCCCGGTCTACATTGCTCTGGGGCAAGCAGCGACGTGAAGCGCCAAACAACGCAACAGGTCCGTCTGGGCCCGGCTGCTCGCTTCTGATCGAAGCCCGAGATGGCTCGCTAGTTCGACCATGTGACGTAGCCATCCCCGTCATCGTTAACGGAAAAGCGCACTGTTTCGTTGCAGTGCGGACACTGGAGCTCTGCGAGCTTCGATGTCACGACAGCCGGCACAGAAGACCGAGACGATGGATATACCGGTCCGTCACACACGGGGCATTGCACGGTGTTGACGCGCTTCGGCGTTGGGTTGGCCATGACGCTGAACGTACACACCGGTCGCGACACTTTGCTGGACGTGAGTTCGACGAGTCTGAGCCGTGAACAGATAGTGGACTCTGAAACATTGTCGAATGAACAACGAAAGCGCCCTCGGCAGGATTCGAACCTGCGCACATGGCTCCGGAGGCCAATGCTCTATCCCCTGAGCTACGAGGGCTTATGACCGCGAACACGAGTGTTGCTGTCGGCTCCGCACTGTAGTGCTACGCAACCAGTTTCAGCGTACCCGTCGATAAACAGCAACTCCGGACTTCCGGGACTACAAGAGTCCCGGGGAAGATACGCGATTCAGTTCGGACAGGATGAGGCCCCCGGGGGCCGAACCGGACTTCCCTCAGACACCGCCGAAGCCGTTTTCCATGATCTGGAGGACTGCGGGGCCAAGCAAGACCATGAGCAGTGGCGGCAGGATGCAGGTCACCAGTGGCAACAGCATCAGCACCGGCAGTTTCATCGCCCGTTCTTCAGCACGCTGGCGACGCTTGGTACGAAGCTCGTCAGCCTGGATCTGCAGCACGTCGGCGATAGAGACACCGGTCTTTTCGGCCTGTGCGATGGCTCGCACGAAGTTGGTCATGTCGGGTACGTCAGCGCGCTCTTGTAGGCCCTTGAACGCCTTTGAGCGTGTCTGGCCGATGCGCACGTCGTGCAGGAAGCGCCCGAGTTCCTCAGAGAGAGGGCCGGTCGTCGAGTCGACGGTGCGTGAAATTGCTTGCTCGAAGCTCAGGCCGGCCTGGACCGTGATGGCGATCTGGTCGGCGATGTCGGGCAGTTCAGCCTGTATTGCTTCTTGGCGACCGCGGGCACGCTTGGTCATATAGGTGTCGAAGCCACGCCAGCCGAGGCCGACGATGATGGCGCCGAGCAGGATGCCGGGTGCGCCGTCGACGGTTCGCCACGCAAGCAGGCCGATTGTGAGGCCGCTGGCCAACGCAATGGTGCGGACCGTCGCAATACGTTGCGGCGTCCAGGTCTTTGAGATGCCACCTGTGACGGCCATGCCGTGCAATTTGGCGATACGGCTCTGCGGGGTGGCGCCCGTCAGGATGCTGTTTACCTTCTTGAGCCACGGCTGAACCACACGCTCGGAGCGTGAGCGGGCGAGAAGTACTTCGTGGAGGTTCGACGAACCCGGGTCGTGGGTGATCGTCCTTACCGGTTCGGTTGGTTTTGAGACGTAGGCCATTGGATCGGTCGTATCGACAGCGATCTGGTTGACGCCTCGCATGAGGAGTAGGTAGACGAACATCGCCACCGACCCGCCCATTAGTGCGCAGCTCGCAAAGA
>JBDNHG010000609.1:0-12833 GCA_041688925.1 Acidimicrobiales bacterium
ACGACATCGAATTGCCCGTGCTGGTGTTTCTGGCCACGGGCTCGTCGCCCGCCGCCGATCCGCTCATCTATCTGCACGGCGGTCCTGCGGACGGTATCTTGTCGCTGTTCGATCACGAACTCATCTACGATCTGATCGTCGCACCGTTCGTCAACGACCGTGACGTCATCGTCTTTGATCAACGCGGCACCGGCATGGCGCAACCCGACCTTCAATGTGACAGCCCCAGCATTTGGTACAACGCCCGCGACGAGGATCCCGAGACGTTCGTATCGCGCACCGCCGCCACCTGCGCGGCGACCGTGCGGCTCGACGGCATCCGTCTCGATCAGTTCTCTCGTCAGTCGAGCGCCGACGACGTCATGGTTCTGGCCCGCGAACTCGGCTACGAATCGTTCAACCTCCACGGCTCGTCATGGGGCGGGATCCTGGCCTACACAGTTACGCAACTGCACCCCGAATGGGTGCGGGCATCGGTGCTCGACTCGCCGCTGTCGGTCGAGACCGACCTGACCGGAAGCATGCCCGGCTCGTTTCACGAAGCGATGCTGGCGATGCAGGCGAATTGCGACCTGAGCCTCGAGTGCGCTGCACGCCACGGCGACATCGTGGAGCGCTATGTGCGGGTGTTCGACGCGCTCGAACAAGCACCGGTGCAAGTCTTGTTCGATGGCTTCTTCCCACTCGAAGTCACCGCCGACGAGCTCTCGTATCTGCTGTTTGCGGTGTTCTATTCACCTGAATTCATCGCCATGATCCCTGACCTGCTGATCGATCTCGAAAACGGCAACACGTATTTGCTCGAGTACCTGATCAACGAGTTCGGCTGGGGTTGGGGTATCGACTTCACGTTCCTGACCTATATGTGCACCGACATGGTGGCTGCGTCGAGCGAAGCTCAGGTCGAGGCCCAACAGATCGGCATCCCGGCATTCGACCGCGTCGATGATGCCCCCGACGGCCGGGGTCATACCGCCCAGGCGATATGTGAACGAATGCAGGTACGGCCGCCGGCGGTCCCGGCGCTGCACGAGATCGTGCCGACAACGCCAATGATCGTGTTGTCGGGAAGCATGGATCCAATCACCCCGTTCTCGAGCGGTCGCAGCATCATCGAAGGGATTCCGAACGGCGTATTCGTCGGCTTCAACGATCTCTCGCACGGCGCGACCAGCGATCCGTGCGGCATCGAAATCGCCAAGGACTTCCTCGACGATCCGTTCAGCGAACGCGACCTATCGTGTGCGCTGCCCGAGAACCGCCCACCCTTCAAGTTCGCCAATGTTGGGTTGACAAGCCCCGCTTCCTGACCCGCCACTGGGGCACACCCGACCTCGGCTGCGAGCGCCATCGCGAGAAATTACGATCCCCTACACGGACACCAGCCGCTCGCTGAGCCGTCTAATGGGATAGTGGCTACACGTGTGACTGGTCAACATGACCTCGAGGAACAGGCCCGCAGCGGAGACCCACGCGCTTTTGGCGAACTGATTCGACGGTGGGACGACGACCTTCGCGGTGTCGTTTGGTCGGTGGTCCGCAGCCGCACCGACACCGATGACGTGATGCAGACCGCATACGAGAAGGCCTTTCGTTCGCTCGGCGAGTTCCGTCAGGACGCATCGATGAGGACATGGCTCTACAGCATCTGTCTGCGAGCAGCGATCGATCACAGCCGGTACGAGAATCGACGACGCCATGAATCTGCCACGGTGCTCGACACCCGACCGGGCACCTCGTCCACGAGCGACGCCGCGATCGGCAGGACCGAGCTGGCATCGGTGCTCGAGATGATCGACCCCGAATCTCGAGGGCTGCTGATGCTCACTGTTGGCCTCGGCTACTCGTTCGACGAAGTGGCCGAGATTGCCACAATCCCACGGGGCACGGTCGCTTCTCGGGTAGCCCGAGCAAAGCGCACCATCCGCGACTCCCAGCCATCTGCAGCAACGAAAGGCCAGTCATGACCGACTATCTCGACGATGGCATTCTCGGCACTGCGTTGCGCAGCGAGGTTCCCGAGCGACCCGAGGGCTACTGGGCCTCGATCGACGCAACGCTTGCCGCCGCATCAGCGTCGACGGCCTCAGTGGCGAACCGGGCGACACCGACCACTGCCGTGCCCAAGAGCACCGCAGTCGACGCAGCGACCGACATCGGCACGACCCACACCTCGCCCCAACACATATCTCGTAGCCACGGCCATGATTCAAACACCCGGGCAGGCATGATCGACAGGCTGCGCTCGTGGCCGCTGCTGGCCGCCGCCGCGGCATTGATACTCGTGGCCATCGTGCTGACGGTGCGGTTACTGCCGTCGAACGGCGAGACCGTCGACACCGGATTTACTGCCAACAGCGCGCTCACACAACTCGAAGCGCTGCCCGGTCCGACGCAGAACCTCGATCATTGGAACGCGGTATACGGCGTGTGGGACTGCACCGCTAATGACGGAACCGGCGACTGGTTACCGCCGTTCACGTTTGACAAAGATGACGTCGGCATTCACTCACACGGCGACGGCTTGATCTCGATTCACCCGTTCCTCGAGCAATCGGCAGGTGAGAACGCAACCTTCTCGCACTTCGAAGACTCGATGAACATCGACGTGACCACTGAGGCAATAACGCTCGACGACGGTCGCTCGCTGACCGCCGGAACCATATGTGGAGGCGAACCCGCAATCGTGCAGATGCGCCGTTGGCAGTCGGCCCCTGACCTCGAACGTGATCCCTCCGTTACCCCCACGGTCATCACCGAGGCATTCGACGAGCAGCGGTTCTATAACGACCTCGAGGTGTGGACGATCGCACTCGCGCCGCTCGATGCCGACCTGCCACTTCCCCCCAGCGAACGTTTCGACACGCTGGCGAATTGGTGGACCCCCCTGCCAGACCAACTGCCGCGCGGGGTCACGCTCGAACGTTCATCATCCGAAATAGTTCTGCCAGGAGACGGTTATACCGCCGTCCGAAGCGTCAACTCGGGCGCTGCAGCCGATGCAGCAATCGACGAACAACTCACCCGGAACAACGAGGCCTCCCCTGGAATGATCCTGCCGCTCGAGGATGCTCCCCTCGTGTCCGGAACAGGCCAACACTGGGTCGCTGCATCCTGGCGCGCACAGGTCGTGGCCGAGCTGTTCATGTATGAAATTCTCTACGAGCACCCAGACGTGACGACAACCCTCGTCTGTTGGGCAGTGTCGTTACCCCAAATCGACGGTCGCGGCACGGGCGGCTGTTCGGGAGCGGATGAGCCGCTGGTGCAAACCACCCGGACGAACACAGATACGTTCACTCCCGACCTCTCGAATCGAGGTAGCACGGTTGAGTCGGTTGTGTTGTGGGACGCTCCAGCCGATGCAGCATGGATGATCGTCTATACGACGGCTGGCGATCGTCTCGTCTCCGAGGTCGTTGATGGAACCAGCTATGCCGCGTGGCCGAGCGCCGATGGCAAGAAAGAAACCATCTCGGTTCTCACCCTCGATGGCGACCTCGTCTGGCGCGACGGGGTCGGAAGCCTCCCGACGGCCGACGTCTACATCACGGCCCAGCCGGGCATGGGCGAGGGCCCCCTGGCCGACGACCTGTTCATGGTTCGGCTCACTGAGATGTTCGATGACACGGCGCGGCCCGAGTTCGTGGCCGGCAGCGTCGTGCACGCGGCAACGCTCGACACGGGCACCCGAGTGCTCGACGTGTTTCGCTATGAATCGCCGGGTCGAGATCCGCGGTGCTACCTGTTTGCCAGCGCCGTTCCCAGCCAGCCTGGCGGAGCAGGTTGGTGGTGCCTGGAGGCTGGTCGCGAAGATATCCGGCTCGCCTGGGCCAGCAATGAGCGTTTCAACGACATGCGCGTCGCCGGTGCGCCAGCGGAGGCTGCCTGGATGCTGGTGTCCACATCCGATGGCAAGACGATCGCCGCAGAAGTCGTCGGCGACCTCGGCTACGCCGAATGGAACAAGAACCTGGGTGAGATGGCTACCGTCACTCTGGTCGACGACCAGCTGAACGAGCTGTGGTCACACGAGGTCCCTCCAGGTTTACCGCTTCCCCCGCCGCTCGACACCGGGGACTGAAGATCAAACGTGTACGGCGTACACGCCCCTTCGGCTGCGGCGCGTTTGACTGAGTGAGATTCCGGCTCTCACCAATTGTCCAGGCGCCAGGCGCCAGGACAATTCGTCGCAGCGCTTCGAAGGTCGAGGCCGTACGATCATTGTGTGGTTTCGACGGTGCTTCCTGGTCCTTGGCGTGCCCAGGCGACCGACGACGATCTTCGACGCGAGTTCATCGAATCTGACTTCGACGATTCGACCTGGCTCGACGTTGATGTGCCGGGCCATTGGGCGCATCAGCCGAACCTGGCTGGGCGGCGTTCGGTGTTATACCGCACCTCGTTCACCCTGCCGGGCAACGATGATGGTGCCGACTCTCGGCACTGGCTCGTGTTCGATGGCATCTGGCAGAGCGGCGATGTCTGGCTCGACGGTGCGTACCTCGGCCCGACCGACGGGTGGTTTTCCCCCGACGAGTTCGAGATAACCGAGCAGGTACGCGCCAGCACGACCGGTGAGCATGTTCTTTCGGTCGAGGTCATGGCACAGCGACCGAACATCGATGGTCCAACAAGAAGTCTCAATGGCATCTTCGACGATCTCGACATCGTGGGCCACCAGACGGTCGGTGGCATCTGGCAGCCTGTCCGTGTCGTCTCGACCGGTCCTGTGCGTATGACAAAGAGTCGAGCGGTTTGCACCGAGGCGAGCGAGACGGCCGCCAAGATTCACCTGCGCAGCCATCTGCTCTCAGAAGAACCTCGTTCGGTCACGATCACGACCACGCTGCGCCCACCGGCCGGTGCCGCTCCGATCGTGTCGTCTCGAACCCATGATCTCGCCAGCGGCGCCACCGTCCTCGAGTGGGACCTGGCGATACCTGATCCTGAGCTCTGGTGGCCGTGGGAACTCGGCGAGCAGCCGCTGTATCGAGTGACGGTCAGCGTCGATGTCGATGGCTCGATCAGCGGCATCTGGGATCGCTTGATTGGTCTGCGGCAGCTGCGTATGAAGAACTATGTGCTGTGGGTGAATGGTCAGCGACTCTTCGCCAAAGGCGTCGACGTGTGGCCCACGACAGCACTTCCGGCCGATGCGACGCCCGACTTGATCGCGGGCGATGTCGCCCGAGCCAAAGAGCTCGGCCTGAATCTGCTGCGGGTCGAGAGCCATATCGCCCGGCCCGAGTTGTACGAGGCCGCCGACCGTGCCGGCATGTTGATCTGGCAAGACTTGCCGATGCGAGGCGAGGTCAAACGCAGTATTCAGGGCGGCGCTATCGAAGCCGCACATCGACTCGTCGACACGCTAGGTGGCCATCCTTCGATCGCTGTGTGGTGCGCGCACTATGACCCGGCGGGCACAAGTACCGGCCGCGACCCACTTACTGCGCTTCCGAGTCGGCGCGCGGTGTTCAGCGTGGCGAAGCAGCAGACACCGACCTGGACAAAGTCGGTGCTCGACCGACTCGTCGGTCGAGCCTTCAACCGAGCCGATGGCAGCCGCCCGGTCGTACAAGGTTCCGGGTCATGGCCCAGTGCGCCACGCTTCGACGGAACCGACACCCATCTCCGATTCGGTTGGCATGCCGGCACCGGCCGCGATCTCGAAGCGTTTGCTCGCCGCATTCCCCGCATGGTGCGATGGGTTTCGTCGTTCGGGGCCCAGTCGATCCCCCGCAACGACGATGTCAAGGTGCTTGACTGGCCCGCTGACCTGGGCCTGCTCGCCGAACGCTACGGGCTCAACGAATCTGGATTCCGCCAGTATCTGCCGACGTCAGACGCATCGACCATCGACGACTGGATCGATGCCTCACAGGCGTATCAAGCCACCTTGTTGCGCCGCCAAATCGAAACCTTGCGACGGCTGAAGTACAAACCAACCGGCGGCTTCACCTTCAGCTCGCTTGCTGACTGTCGGCCTGCGATTTCCTTCGCGATCTTCGACCACCTTCGCACACCAAAACCAGCGGTTGGGGCAGTTCGCGCCGCGTGTCGACCGGTGATCGTGGTCGCCGATCGGCTTCCGGCCGAGGTGCACCCTGGTCAAGCGGTGCTACTCGACGTGCATGTCGTAAGCGATGAACGCACCCCTCTCGACAACCTGACGGTCAACGCGAAACTGGTGTGGCCGGGCGGCGAACACGAGTGGGCATGGCAAGGCCAGATCGGAGCCGACAGTGTCGCTCGCATCGGCTCGATAAATTGGATCGTGCCCGACACGACCGGACCGGTCGATCTGCTCGTCACGCTTCGAGACGACGGCGCTCACCGGGCGTCGAACCACTACCGCAGCGACATCCGCCGTTTGTAACAGGGCACACTAGCCTGCTTTCGTGTCTTGGAGTTCACCGTTTCTGCTGCTGAATGCGGCATACCTGGTGTACGCTGTGTCGAGCCTCTTCACCGACATGCTTCGGCTGCGTGTCGTATGGATGACGGGCACGGTCTTGTTCATGACTTACGGGCTCATCGCCGGCTTGTGGCCCGCCGTCTACTGGAACGTCCCCGTCATGGGCGTGCACATCTGGCGCATCACTGGCCTCGTGCGCGATCGCCAGAGTGTCGATCTCGATGACGAGGCCGAGGCCATTCGCACGCTGGTGTTCGCCGGGCTCGACAGAGTCGCCTTCAACGCCTTGTGGCATTGCGGCGAAGAGCAGATCGTCGAAGACCACACGCTGATCGAACAGGGAGCCGAGGTCAAGGATCTCGGGCTGATCCTCGATGGCGAGGTCGACGTGTTCATCGACGAGAAACCCACGCGCAGAATGGGTCACTATCGACTCATCGGCGAGATCAGTTCGCTTACGGGCGAAATGGCGACGGCCTCGGTAGTGGCCAATGGCACGGTGCGAGTGCGCACCTGGGACAAACAACTCTTTGGTGGCATGTGAACGAAGGCACCCAGCCGTCGAGGTCGCCCTGCTGCGGGCGATGGGCCACGAAGTCGCCCGCAAGCTGCACTAGATGCGCTGGGTGGGAGGAGCCAGGCGCCGAGTCGCGTTGGCGACGATGATCGCGGCCGTTGCCATGTTGCTCTTCACGCTCGCGACCCGCGAGTCCTCCAGCGACAGCAGCAGCACGGCCTCGACCACGGACACGTCGGCGACCAATGCGACCGCTACGCCGTTGCCCACGTCCACGCCCACGCCCAACCCATTTACGGTGTCCACCAACGACGAGTCACTCACCATCTCGTTGTTGTGGAGCCCAACGCCGAACACCGCACGGGCCGAGGGAACAATCAGCTCGAGGTAGCAGTTACCGCAAACGGCCGCGAGCTCCCTGCGTTGACGCTCATGAGCGACTCGGCCGGAAAGTTCGTCATCGACATCACCGACCTCGACCCTGGCCCCCAAGAGGTGTGCCTCGCCGACGCATGCCAGCGAGTACTGATCGCCGACCCCGCGGTCGAAGAACGCTCGGTCATCGATGCGCGCATCGACCAGGCACGCGGCCTCGTCGAGGAACGATTCGATCTCGACGTGCTGCTTCCTGGCTGGACCTTCGTTATCGGTGGCCCGAACTCGAGCACAGGCGGTTCTACGAATGCCGACCAGCGCACCATCGTCGTGCACGCGAACTCGGGCCGCACGTTGGCCGACTACGAGATCACGGTGTTACATGAGGTCGGCCACGCCGTCGACGCGCAGTGGTTGACGCCCGAAACTCGCGACGCTTTCCGAGCGCTGCGCGGCCATGATCCCAGCCTCGAGTGGGGCGTGGTAGATCAGTTCGCGGTCAGTGACGATCGCTGGCGCAATAGCGCCGAGGACCTCGCCGAAGTCTTCGTGGCGTGGGTGTTCGACAACGACTACTCGATCATGTCCCAGGTGGTCGCACCTCAGCCAACCAACGATGACTTGCGCACGTTCTGTGCGCTCATCGCCGCCGACTCGCCCATCGAGTGTCGCTGACCCTGGCGGCAGGTAGCAGTGCGCGAACTAGCTGAGAACCCTGCAGCGACTGCAGGATTCTCAGCGTAGACGAAGCGTTAGATGCTCAGTCGAGTTCGATACTCAGTCGAGTTCGTTCTTGTTGCGGCTACGGCGTCGGTCGAGTCCTAGACCGACGAAACCAGCTGACAACAGCCCGAACGCAATCGGCATCGTCACACCCGTAGTCGACGAACCCGTCAACGCAATCGGCGTAACTACCGGCTGAACAACCTGCACAGGCTGAACCACCGGACGAGCAGCCGCAGCAGCGACTACTGGTTCGACATAGGTCGGGCGTTCGCCACCAGGCAGGCTTCCGCCACCGCCAACAACCAGCGGCTTCTCGCCCGCTCGGGCCACACACGTGACACGCGTCGTGCCCAGGTCGACCGTGAAGGTCACCGGAGCAGATCCACTCAACGCCTGCCCAGCCGCAGCCGAGTCGACCGAACAACTCGATGGCTCAAACACCACCAAACCGTCAGGATCAGCAATCGATGCTGCGAACGCAAACGTTGATCCGTCGGGGGCGACCGTGCCTAACTGCACCAGACTGCCCGGCAACAAATCAGCCGTGCTGTCCGTCGAAGTATCGCAGGCTGCGTCAAACGGATCGCCCGCACTGCGCTGCCCAACAATCGCGCCGTCCTTGAACAACTCGAGGCTGAAATCAGCAAGCGTGAACCCGGTCGAACCCTCTTCGAAGATCAACATCGCACACACCGGAATCGGCGCAATGTCGTCATTGACGAACGTACAAACAACCTGAGATACACCATCACCAGGCGTATGCGTCACCGACGCCGCAGCAGACAACGCCTGCGTGTCGGCGGCAATCACGTCACTACACGTAGCCGACGACGTGAACCCAACCGCAGCCCGCTCACTGACCGTGAACGTGGTGCCTGGGGCGACGTAGAACTTGGCTCCCGCGGACAGACCGGACTCGAGCTGGGCGCCACGCCGTTGCTGTCGTAGGCATCAAAGAGGAAGTCACCAACCGACGCCGTGGCACCATCATCGGTGATCAAGGTCTTCTCGATCGTCACCGCAACGGAGTCGTTCACAAATGTGCACGACAACAGGCTGTTGCCACCATGATCCTTGGCCGATACAACCGAGCGGCTCGCAAGATCAGTCGTGGATACATTCAGCCCCGGGAAACACTCAGCAGAAACGAGTCCGACCTTGGCGTCTGACTCCGTCGAGGTTTCAGTCACCGTCACCGATCCGGATGAATCCGGGATCAACGCATAGGCGTAGCTGTTACGCGAATCGCTGTCCTCGCCATTGCAACCAACCGCGTAAGAACCAACGATTTCACCACCATCAGAAACCGTGAAACCAAATTGCGACGCCGTGAACCCCGCTGCCAAAGCGGTATCACCGAGCTGCTTGGTCACACAAACAATCAATGTGTCATTGCGGAAGAAGCAGTTCACACCGGAAACGTTCGTTCCAGAAGTAATGGCCACCGATCCATCCGCCAAATCGCCAAGCACCACTCCGTTACCCGTATCGCAATAGATCTCTGTCGGCCCTACCAGCGACGTATTCGCACTGTTGTCGACTTCTCGCACCATCACCACTGCCGACTCGGGCGCAACCGCAAACCCGACTACGGTGTCACCCTCATTCTCAGCGGCGTCACACAATTCGGCGACCGTCTGGTCATCAAACATCGGCGCAGCCGACCCATCGAAGTTGACCTCAAACCCAAAATCTTGCGCGCTGTAGCCAACTGCCTCGGCGCCTGCCAACGCCGACTTCTGCACACACACGATCAACACATCGTTGGTGAACGTGCACCGGATCGTTGACAGTTGTTCGATGTTGGTGTCGATGCTGACAGACGCAGTGCTCAGATCGCTGCTGCCAACCTGCGTTTCGCCCTGGAAGCAGCTGATGGCGACCGGACGCATGGGTGAACCGGCTGCGATCGTTTCGCTGATCGTGAAGCTGCTGCCAGGAGCGACGAAGTACTCGACCGAAGGGATCTCGTTGCAAGCTCCGTCCTGCGGAACTTGACCAGCGCCGTCATCGAGAGCGAACTCGACATCTTCGATCGATGCCATGCCGGCATCCATGACCGCCTCGCCGAAGCGCTTGCTCACACACACCGGAATAGTGTCGTTGACGAACGTGCACTCGACCTGGTTCTCACTCGGATCGAGGTCGACGGTCACCGATCGCGTGGCCAGCACGCCTGTAACGTCCCGGTCGTCCTGAGCCTGGATTGCGGACACCGAACACGAGATCTCGACCGGACCGACACCTGCAGTCGTATCGTCTTCGGTGATCGTGAAGATTGCACCGGCCGGAACTTCGAAGCTGGCTGCGCCGGCACCCTCGGGGGCGAAGCAGTTCTCATTGTCGACTGTTGGCTGGAGTTGGCCATTGAGCGCAACGCCGTTGACCACGACCTCGAAGCGGGCGCTGCCAGGCATGGTGATCTCACCCGCATTGTCGCCCAGGATCTTGACGACACATACCGTGAGCGGGCCGGGATCAATGTCGATGTTGATGCTCGGGCTGAAGACGACGTCGCCTCCGCCACCGGCGCCGGTGTTGCCGCCGTCGTTGGCGGTAAGGGTGAGTGTGGCTGCGTTGTCGCCGCTGGTTCCGGGTGGGCCGGTGTAGGTAATGTTGGCGGGGTTGTTGAGGTAGGCATCGATTTGCGCCGAGCTGCTGGTCAAGATCAGCGTGCTTGTTCCAGAGCCCGCCGCTTCGACGCCGTTCGCATTCAGACCTGACAGCGTGCCAACGTCGACAACGAGCGTGACCGTAATGTCCATGCTGCCAGCGTCGACATCGAGGAAGGTAGAAGCCGAGAGATCGACGTTGGACGCGACATTCTCGGTCACCGAGATATCGGTCGGCTCGTTCAAGAGCACGGGATCGTCGTTGGTGGCGACCACGGTCACCGTCGATGAGATATTCAATGGCGCAGTGTCATTCCCACAGTCGTCGACGCCGCCGTTGTCGGTCAGTTCAGTGATCATGACGACTCGAGGGCCATCGGTTACGGCATTGCCGTTGTGGCGAAACAGCAGGCCGTCGACGAAGGTCGCCAATTCGGCCGGGGTCAACGCTGGGCTGAAGGTGAACGTGACGGTCGCGGTGCCGCCGCTCTCGCTCACGTTGGCGGTGACAACACCAGACGCAGACGAGACGCTAAAGCCGTCGGTCAGCGTGACCTGGGTGGTGTCGCCCAACTGGAGCCGCTCGGAGTTGCCGTCCTGCAAACCCGAAACGGTAAGCGTCAACGTAGTCAGCCCTTGGCCGGACTCGGGCGTGGTCGCGCTGACAGCGTCGAAAAGATCAACGTACACGATTGGAGACGACTCGGTAAACGTTGGGTCGGTGCCGGTCGCCGTAAGGGTAGGCGGGGTATTGGCAGGGGGAAGAGCCTGAGCGTCCGGTATCGAACCGCTAAACAGCGATAACGCGCCGAACACCACCGCTCCGATAATCACTGCCACTGTCGCGGCTCGCAAATGCCGCCCGCTCGTATGTGTATTCATCGTGTCTCGTGCCGTCCCGCTGCGCATCGCGCTTAGGCCAAGCGGTGCTAGCACCAATGAGGTTTGGGTCTCAATACTAAATGCAATCTGATTTCGGCTTCAGCCGGCAACCAGGTCGTGGTGTTGCGGATTGTCGCGGATGTGCTGCGCAGCAAAGGGACAGAGTGGGCTGATCTTGCGGCCATCGGCGCGGATGATTGCCAACAGGCCTTCCATCAGTTCGGCGGCGTAGCCGTTGCCTCGATGCTCACGCACTGTTTCGACGTGCGGGACGGTGATCACACCGTCGGACTCGCGATACGACGCAAAGCTGACGACATCGCCGTTGCGCAATAGCTCGAAACGGCCCAAATGCACGTTCTCGATCACCGGCGGCGGGTCGGCCGCTTCCGCGGAAGCGTTTGTCAGGTCGATTCCGGCATCGGCGAGCAGCAGCACATGGGCGGCCAACGCATCGTTGGACGGCTCGACCAGATGGCTGTCGTCGGGAAACACGATGACCGGAATCTTCTTGACGCCGTTGTTTCGCTCGAGCACCCGTTCGGTCTCGTCGGGATCCTTGGTGAGATCCACATAGTCATAGGCGATACCGCGATCGTCGAACCATGCCTTGGCTCTACGACAATCGCCGCACCAGTCGGCTCCGTACATAGTGATCGTCATGGCACCTCTAACCCACCCGCTTGCTGACATGTTCCCACGGCTGGTCTGTGAACAACGAGTCGATTAGCGACAAAGGCCCGGCGATCGGCCTGCTTCCACGTCAGATGAGGATTCACGAGTTGCTCACTCAAACGTGGCCTCGGCAATGAAGTCGTCGAAGAGTTTCCCGATGGCAGTACGCGACAGGTACCGTGCAAAGGTACTGCATCGCTGTCAGGTAGATGATGCCCGCGCATCGTCACCTGAGACAGCATCCCAACACAAACAAACAAGGTTGGTCTCATGGCCGTCACGCAGCGTCCGCAAGACAAATTGCGCACGCCGAAACCTCTCCGCAAACCAACGAAAAGGGCATGGCCCTGGCCACTCAATCTCTACCAAACTGCTGTTGGTAAGAAATGGGTGATGGGCCTGACCGGTCTTGGTTTGATCGGATTTGTTGTCGCCCACATGGTCGGCAACCTGCACCTGTATCAGGGACCTGTCGAGGTCGCCGAGTACGCCGAGGCGCTGCGAGATCTCGGTGGGCACATCATTCCCCGCACCTATCTTCTGTGGCTGCTGCGCGTCGGGCTGTTGGGCATGTTCGTGCTGCACATCCATTCGGCGGTCACGCTCAGCCGCATGAGCATGCAGAGCG
>JBDNHG010000610.1:0-3198 GCA_041688925.1 Acidimicrobiales bacterium
CGTCTGGGTGTCGGCGATCTTGGTCGAGACACGCTCGACGTCGATGCCGAACTCTTCAGCAGCGAAGAGAGCCATCGATGCGCGGCTTCCGCCGATGTCGGGCGAGCCAGTGATGACGTTGACGTTGCCATCTTCGTTGATGTGCACCGTGGCGGTGGAGTTGCCGCCAATGTTGAACCAGAAACCGCTGGCCAGGCCGCGGCCCATACCTGCGGGCACGGGGGACCGGTAGTGGTCTGAGTCGCGAATGGCTTCGAGTGTCTCGACGAAGCCGATGCGGGGGAACTGGGGTCCGTAGGACGCCTGGTCACCCTCGACGACAGCGTTCTTGAGTCGTAGCTCGATCGGATCGATGTCAACCTTCATGGCGAGCTCGTCGATGACGCTCTCGACGCCGTAGGCAATGATCGGCGCACCAGGAGCTCGGTAGGCCGCAACCTTGGGCTTGTTGCAGACGACATCGAAGCCCTCGACGACGAAGTTCGGAATCGTGTAGCAGGCGATGGCGGTCATGCTGGCAGCGCCAACGGGCGAACCGGGGTACGCGCCAGCTTCGAACGCCATCCAAATATCGGCCGCCGTGATCTGGCCGTCGTTGGTGATGCCCATCTTGATCTTCATGTGTGAGCCCGAGGTCGGCCCGGTGGCCTTGAAGACTTCGTCGCGGCCCATCACGAGTCGCACGGGTCGTCCGGCCTTGGCCGACAGCCGCACGGCAAGTGGCTCGAGGTAGATGGTGGTCTTGCCGCCGAAACCGCCGCCGATCTCGGCCGCAGTCACGGTGAGCTTCGAAGGATCGCAGCCAAGCGTGGTTGCGGTCATGGCGCGCATGGCGAAATGACCTTGCGACGACACGAAGAGGTTGGCGCGCCCGTCTTGGCCGGCGTCGGCGACGCAAGCATGAGGTTCGATGTAGCCCTGGTGCACGGGCTTGGTTGTGAACTCGCGTTCGATGATGACATCGGCGTCAGCGAAACCCTGATCGAGG
Source organism: Acidimicrobiales bacterium (assembly GCA_041688925.1). Taxonomy (GTDB): domain Bacteria; phylum Actinomycetota; class Acidimicrobiia; order Acidimicrobiales; family UBA10347; genus UBA10347. Next base: position 989 of record JBDNHG010000610.1, read on the forward strand.
TCGCCGCGTTCGTGCACGACCCGCGATGCAGCATTCGATGGCGACTCGGGCGCCGGGTCGACACCACGCGTGATCATCGAGTCGTGCAGAACAGGTGCACCCTCGGCCATTGCCTCGTCGACAGTGAGCACATGGGGAAGCGGTTCGTAGACGACTTCGATGGCGGCGGCAGCGGCTCGGGCGATCTCGCGAGTGGTGGCGGCAACAGCTGCCACTGGATGGCCTTCCCACAGGACCTTGCTGCGGGCCAACATCTGGTCGGACAGGAAGATTGCGTCGGCCTTAGCGCCCGATTCTGCCAGGTCGGGCAGATCGGCCGCGATAATCACAGCGTGCACGCCGGGCATCGCCTCGGCCGCAGAGGTATCGATCGACACGATGCGGGCGTGGGCGTGGGGCGAGCGGGCGACGGCGCCTTCGAGCATGCCGGGAAGGGTCAGGTCGGCACCAAATCGTGCTTTGCCGGTGACCTTGTCGAGGCCGTCAGGACGGATTGAGCGGCTGCCCACCCACTTGTAGCTGGGTGCCGACGTTGGTTCTTCGGACTGTGCGTCTTCAATGAGTGTCATGCTGCGTCTCCGTTCGATGCGGTGCTGGATGTTAAGGCCGCGGTTGCGGCCATGGTCTCGGCGGCTTCGAGTACGGCGCGAATGATCTTGTCGTAGCCCGTGCACCGGCACAGGTTGCCGGCCAGTGCATAACGCACTTCGGTCTCGGTTGGGTTCGGGTTCTTGTCGAGCAACGCCTTGGCGGCAAGCAGGAATCCTGGTGTGCAGATGCCACATTGCAGCGCGGCGCCTTCGAGGAAGCACTGTTGCAGAGGATGGAGTTCGTCGGCGTTGGCGAGCCCCTCGATCGTGACGATCGTGTGGCCCTCGGCTTCGGGGGCGAATATGAGACACGAGCAGGTAATTCGGTTGTCCATCAGCACTGAGCATGCGCCGCAGTCGCCGGTGCCGCAGCCCTCTTTGACGCCCATCAGGCCGACGTCGTCACGAAGAGCGTTGAGCAGCGAGCCGCCAGATTCACTCAAGAAGTCGGTCTCGTCACCGTTGATCGTGCAGTTCACATGGGTGCGGCTCATCAGTGGGTTCCGTTCTGTGTGTTGGTGCCGGCTGCGCGTGCAGCGGCGAGTTTCACGGCCCGTTTGGCGAGCACGCCGGCGACTTGTTTGCGATAGGCGATGGTGCCACGTTTGTCGTCGATTGGATTGCAGGCCGCGCTCGCTGCAGCGGCGACTGCGGCCAGTGTTTCGTCGTTGATGGGTTTGCCGTTGAGCGCGGCTTCAGCGTCGGGAACGCGACGAGCCGTGGGGGCCACGGCGCCGAGTGCGATTCGGGCGTCGGCGCAGTTGCCATCTGTATCGAGAGTGATGCGTGCACCCGCGCCGACGACGGCGATGTCCATTTCGGTGCGGGGAATCATGCGCAGGTAGGCATCGCCGGTATTGGTGGGCGGCTTGTCGACTTCGAACTCGATGATGAATTCACCAGCGGCCAAGGTTGTTTGCCCAGGGCCGGTGGTTACTTCATCGACGCCGATCGTGCGCGTGCCAGTAGCTGTTGCAACAACAGCGCGGGCCTCGTTGACGAGCAGCGCTGGCACCGAATCGGCCGCCGGCGATGCATTGCACAGGTTGCCACCGAGGCTCGAGCGATTCTGAATTTGGTCAGAGCCGATCAGCCCGGCGGCCTCGCTGAGCCCAGGGAGCTGACCAGAAAACGCTGCGCTTTCGGTCAGGTGACTGGTTGGTGTCGCAGCCCCGATCGTCCATGACGTGTCGCCCTCGGTGAGCGCTGTCAGGCGATCGATTCGTTTGAGGTCGACGAGCAGTCCGGGTTCGGGGCGTCCCGAGCGGAACTGCGGTATGAGATCGGTGGCACCGGCGAAAACGCGCGAGTCGGGTGTCGAACCGAGCATTCCAACGGCGTCTTCGATCGTGGTTGGGGCGACATAGTCCACGTACGTCCTCCTTGACAGGCGTGTATTTATAGTGCCGCAGTTTCGCAGATTGGAGGTAGTCGGCGCAGAATGTGCCCGTGAATGTTTCAGACGTCCTCCGCAATCGTTATTCCGTTCGGGGCTATTTGCCCGACCAAGTACCCGAGCAAGACATCCGAGAAGTCCTCGACAGCGCTCGATTCTCTGCCTCAGGCACGAACACCCAGCCCTGGCATGTCGCGGTGGTCTCCGGTGATGCTCGCAATCGC
>JBDNHG010000611.1:0-3411 GCA_041688925.1 Acidimicrobiales bacterium
CGCCCCTCATCCTGGTCTACGCCTATGTCGTCAGATTTCCCGCCCCCGGGCTCGGCGCGGTCGAGGCCGGGCTCGGCCAAGTGTCCGAGGAAATGACCGCCTCGGCTCGCACGCTCGGCGCAACACCGCTCGAGACCATGCGGCGCGTTCACCTCCCGCTGTCGCGCTCATCGATCATCGCCGCGACGATGCTCGTGGGCGTCGACGCGTTGAAGGAGTTGCCGATCGTCCTGCTCCTGCGGCCATTCGGCTTCGACACCCTGCCGGTCTGGGTATACAACCTGGCCTCAGAATCGAGATTCGAACAAGCGGCATTGCCAGCGGTATCGATCGTGTTGGTCGCGCTAGTGCCGGTCGTCTTGTTGTCCCGTCAACTCGATCGGGCCGACCCATGACCATCGAGACCGCCATGACAACGTCCCAGAACCCGCCCGCGCTCCGCGTCAACGAGGTCACCAAACACTTCGCCGACGTCAAGGCAGTCAACGGTGTTTCCTTCGATGTGGCCGACAGCGAACTGCTCGCCCTCGTGGGGCCAAGCGGCTGTGGGAAGTCGACGCTGCTACGCATGATCGCCGGACTCATCCCGACCGAATCCGGCCTCATAGAACTCGGCGGGCTGACCGCCGACGACGGCCACCGCTCCTTACCCCCCGAGCAGCGTCGGGTGGGCCTCGTCTTTCAAGACCATGCGCTGTTTCCGCACTTGTCGGTCGCCGAAAACATCGGCTTCGGTGTCAGGACGACCAAACCGGAACGAACCGCTCGTGTCGATGAGATGGTCGCACTCGTCGGTCTCGCTGAATACGGCGACCGCTATCCACATCAGCTGTCGGGCGGTGAACGCCAGCGGGTGGCACTCGCCCGGGCACTGGCACCCGACCCTGCGCTGATGCTGCTCGACGAACCCTTCGCCAGCCTCGACCCGAACCTGCGGTCCCAGATCCGTCACGACATCGTCTCGATCCTGCGCTCCACTCGTACGCCGGCCGTGTTCGTAACCCACGACCAAGGCGAAGCCCTCGCCATCGGCGACCGAGTCGCCGTCATGAACGCGGGGCGCGTCGCTCAACTCGACACCCCCGAGCGTGTCTTTCACAACCCATCTGACCGCTTCGTCGCAGCATTCATGGGCGAGGCCGACTTCATGACCGTCGACGAGATCCGGGTCGCGTTCGGTGACCCTGACCCCGACCAGGGCAGCGCGGTGATTTCGACGGCCCTCGCCGACGATGATCTCGCAATGCTGCGCCCCGATGACGTGACATTCGTTGCGAACCCCCACGGCTCGGCGTCGATCACCGCGGCCGAGTTCCGGGGCTCGACCTGGTGTTACACGATTCGGCTCGCGTCCAACGCCACGGTGCGGTCGACCGGGTCACACCTCGGACACATCGATATCGGCACTCGAGTCACGCCACGCCTGACCGAAGGCCATCGCCTGGTGCACATACCCAACCCTCAAATGGGCTGAACCTCGGCGGTCCTTGCCGTTCGTAGCGCCCGCTAGCCGGCGTTGGGGTCGATGGCTGAGTGTTCTGTGATGATTCGGATGACCGCATCGGTGTCGTCGGGCGTGATGCACGGGCGTACTCGGCCGCCGATATCCAACTCGATACCGAGCGCCTTACCGGATCGTCGGATGTCGAGGTTGTACCAATGCATCAAGTCGCCGGACCCCCAGATCCGCCACTTCCCTCGCAGTGGCCGCAGCGGAAATGTCATGGCCGAACGGATCTCTGCGTAGGAGATCTTCTTGTGGCCCCAGAGGTAATACCACCGGATGCTGATGCCGTCATCATCACAAATGATTGCGCCGTCGTCGTAGAGCGGCGCGGTGTCTTCCACGACACGACCGTACCGGATGCTGCAAGGCGAGCCGAGATTCCGCTGGGCATCGCGCGACACGACGAATGTCTGTGGCCCGCCGTGGTGATTGGCCAAGTCAACCGCGATGTCGAGCCCCAAGATGCCAGCCATCGACAGCATGACCGAACGTGTACTAGGGGGTCAGCCGATAGGCGGGCCGATCGAAAGCAGCCTTTCGTTTCCTCCTCGTACCACGTCGGAAACACGTGGCTCTTTTACTGGTCGCGAGCGATGTCTAGGGGAGGTTGGTCGTGGCTTCGCACCCGAAGGTCGCGTCAGATCCTGCGCCACCATCGCATTCGTCGGTGCCGGATCCGCCGACAAGGAAGTCGCGCCCGTCTTCGCCAAAGACAGCATCGTTGCCGCGGCCGGCGAACACGAGATCGCTGCCGCCTCCCGAACAAATGATGTCGTTGCCGCGACCGCTGAGAATCAGATCCGAACGGTTGCCGGTCACAATGACGTCATCACCTTGCGTGCCGAACACGATGCCTGAGCCGATAATGGTCGCGGTGCGGCCCCTGCACGTTGCCCCTGGTATTGGTGTGGGGGTCGGCGAAGGCGTCGGCTGCGGTGTTGCCGTAGGTGTCGGCATTGGAGTCGCTGTCGGCATTAGTGTCGGCGTAGCGGTCGGTGTCGGTGTTGCCGTCGGCTGCGGCGTCGGTGTTGTATTGGTGTTGGGCCCGGCGTGACCGTCGGTCCTGGCGTCGGCGTTGGACCACCCGGTGTAGGCGTCGGCACCGGGCCGGTTCCCTCGTTGACACGGTCGGTGCTTGGTGGCGCCACCGGCCCGAATGTGTCGAGATAGTTGGTGATCGCATCCAGGTCACTGCCGCCATCGATCCGCAACCCGGGATCGAGCGTGGCGAATGTGGCCAAGTTGTCGCCGCCATCTGCCAGGAAGTTGTTGACGGTGACGGTGTAGGTAGTAGCGAGGTTCAGCGGCGTGCCGAACAGTTGCACGTTTGTCACCGAGATTGCGGTGCAGTCGCCGGCAACGGTCGTCGCCAAGTCATAGGTGAATCCGTCGGACACGCCGAGATGCAAGAATGGCCGACCCGAGCCCAGAGGCTGACACTGTTCCTCGAGAACAGCGATGATCTGAGCCCCGGTCATAGGAATGGTCACCAGGGTGTTGCCAAACGGCTGGAAGGTAAAGGCTTCGCCATAGGTGACGACGCCATCGCCTTCGCCCGCCGACTCGGCAAATGTCAGGTCTGATCGCACGCCTCCCGGATTCATCAGCGCAAGTTGGGCGCCATTGAACGATGTCGCCCACGCTTGGGCGTCGGCGACCAGGTTGCCGGCTGCAGACTCGACACCTCGGTTGGATCCGCCAACCCCGCCTCGGTTGATATCAGCCGAGATCGAGCCGATCGGCTCGTTGCCAGACAAGTCGAAGAGCGGCTTCCATTTGGCCAGCACTGCGGTCACCGCAGGGTCAGGGGTGAGCGCGCTCTGCGCCACGAGATGATTGGTGGCAGTGCTCGGGTCTCGCCGCACGTCGCCGGTGCTTCGATCGAGCACGAGGTCCAACTCTGA
>JBDNHG010000612.1:0-4037 GCA_041688925.1 Acidimicrobiales bacterium
CCAATGTCGCTGTTCGTGCTCGTTGGCGACCCCGCCTCGGTCGGACTCGAAGCCGATGCTGGCAAACCGGACAACACAGTGAGGAACGCAGCGCTCAGCGACGACGTGCAACTGCGATCATGGACCAGCGCCCAGGCAATGCGCACCACGTCGTTCTGGGCGTTGGCTGTCGGCTTCGTAATTGTTCTGTTAGCCCAGACTGGTTTCCTCTTGCATCAGATCGCGTTCCTCGAAGACCGCTTCGGTTCACGTAACGCTGCCGCTCTGGCATTGAGCACCACGGCATTCGGGTCGATCATCGCCCGATTGATCGTGGGTCGGTTCGCCGACGGCATGGACAAACGGCTGCTGACGTTCGTCATCATTGTGGTGCAAGGATTTGCCGTGCTCGGCGCCACCCTGCTCGAAAATCGTGTCGCGACCTACGTCTTCGTACTGATCGTGGGTTTCACCATCGGCAACGTCTACATGCTCCAGACACTGATGACCGCCGAGATCTTCGGTTTCGTATCGCTGGGCGCAGTGCTTGGTGCGATGACGCTGATGACCCAGATCGGAAGCGGATTCGGCCCGTTCCTGGTCGGCTGGGCCGAGGATGTCACCGGCTCGTATCGCATGCCGTTCGTCATCACCGGCATCGCCACGATCGCAGCCGCGCTCTTGATCTTGTTGGCGCGCCCGGTGGACGTGCCGCCACGGTCCTGATCTTGGCGGGCTCGGACTAGGAGGCAGAGTTCCGATTCAGAGCGGTCTGCGCGGTAGCCAAGTCTCACGGTGGGTCAGAGTCGCGTGAACTGCGCCCACCGTTCCGCGAGTTCCCACTCGTCGACCCAATAGTCAAGGTACTCATCGTCGAGGACCCCACCCGCTTCGAGGATCGAGCGAATGTCATCGCGGTCGCGTAGGCGCCACGCTATGAGCTTGTGGATGATCACATCTTCTACCGCCAGAACATGATCGACGGCGCGAGCAAGCGCTTGTCGTTGGTACTCGACCACAGGCAGCAAGATATCGATCGTCTCGGCACCGCGATAGCACCGGATCAGATGCGCTGGTTCATTCTTGTCGGCAAACAGTGAAACGTCATATCCGGCTGTTTCGAGTCGGGTCACGAGTTCCGGATCGAACTCGGCCATTGTGTCCACATCAGTCGTGAAACGTGGCGTTGCCCGGTAGCGATTGGCGGCGAGTGCGCCAACGAGTGTCCATTCGACGCCGACCGCGTCGAAGATTTCAGCGATCGATGCGACCCATGCCGAGTGACTTTGCTCGCTCATAGAGGCCTTCCTCCGGTGCTCGACCGTCGAGCGGGTTCAGCCCATGTTTGTCTCGATCGGCATTGATGTGGTCGAGGATGCCCTGTCGTTGCCGTCGCGTGCCTCGCTCGTTGGACTCACCTCTGGCAAGGTCGCTGCAAATCCGACGCATCTTTGCCTTGTCGCGTTGACTCACCATAGGTCGAGGGTACGAGATCGCGAGCCGTCGTGTCGTGCAACCAGCGTTAGCTTGAGGCCACGGCGTGCAGAGAGAGGACGGCTGGCAGATCGGCAGCGACGAGTTCCCATTGAGCATCGCTGGATACTCGCCAGATCTCGCCGGTGTCGGTTCCGATGATCACGCCGCCGAGATTTGCTGGATCAACCGTCAAGCCGTGGAAGTTTGCAGCGCTCGGGCTGTGCGCCTCGTCGGCTAACGACCGCCACGACTCGCCACGGTCATCGCTGCGAAAGAGCGCAGCTTCGGCTCCGTTGGCGTCTTTGAAACTCGAAAACGCGTTCGGCGCACTGGCCACGGTGAGCGGATGAGGCGAGCGTGGATCGACACACATTGGGCGGGAGTAACGGGGCGTGATTCCGGCCCATGCGTAGTTCCAGGTTTCGCCACCATCGTCGCTGCGCAGCACACCGGCATTGCCCTCGATCTCATCGGCGATGTGATCAAAGCGGCCATAGCCGGTGCTGGCGAACAAGACGTTGGGTTCGCCCGGCTGGGCATACATCATGTGCAGATCAGGGTTGTCGTATGGCATGGCAACCATCCACGTTTGCCCGCCGTCGGTGGTGCGGGCAATGCCGCCGACCTCGACACCCACCCAAATGCGGTCGTCATCGGTCGCGTCGACCACGATCGCACGCGCCCGACCTGGCAACGGTGGATCGAGCGGCACACACCACTGCTGGGCCTCGGGAACGTGGGCGAACGATTCGAGTTCGGTCCATGAGTCGCCGTTGTCATCACTGCGGAAAAGCCCGGCCGGTTCGGTGCCAGCAAACAGTCGGCCAGACGCTGCCGCGCGAATCTGCCAGACAGCCTGGCCGGCGAGTTGAGGCCCCGACCAAGTGCGCCCATGATCGTCGGAAATCCATACGCCGTCGCTGGTTCCGGCAAAGAGGCGGTCGCCCGAAGTGAACAGGTCTCTGACCCCGCGAACGTCGAGCACCGCTTCGGCGGTTCCACCGCTGATTGCATAAACGCCTCGGCTGGTACCGGCGAGCACGGCAGTGTCCGCGGGGCTGGGATCAGTCTGCTCAAGGGCGACGAGTTGATCGGTCATGGCGGCTCCCGGGTTGGTTTCTCAACCTTAGCTCTACCAAAGAATTTGAACCGAGCCCGAATTCGTTTCGCCCGCCGAATTGGCCATGCCCCCACGCGCTGCTCTCGTGGCGCCAGGATGATTGGACAGCGCTGCCGCTAGAGGAAGGAGCCGCTTCCGTCGCCGAGGCCCGCGGTGTGGGCGTGGTCGTTGTATCGCTCGAGAACCCACGGGGCGCCCGCTGTTTCGCTGGTCCAGACACACAGTGCTGCGTTCGCCACGCCGGTGAAGGTCGGCTCGATACCGACTTGGCCTTGCACGAAGTGGTGGGCCGCGGCGCGAATCACCCAACCATGACATACCACCCACGTGGTGCGGCCGGCTGACTCGGCTGCGAGACGGTCCATAGCAGTGCCGACTCGATTCTGGAATGCCGCCGAGTCTTCGCCGCCGGGAGACAACGACGGGCCCCAGTCTTGCCACGGAGTGTGGCCGAAACGATCGACGAAGTCGGCGACCGGCAAACCTTCGAGCTCGCCGGGTTCGCGCTCGAAGAGCTCGCTGCGTTGTTCAGCGACGAACGGCGTTGGTCCGGCCACGATCTCGGCGGTTTCAATGGCACGGCGCATTGTGCTGACGACGACGGCGAGGGGGCGAACTCGGGCATGGCGGCGAGTCGGTCACGGGCAGCGCCCGCTTCGGAGCGGCCGCGATTGGTCAGGCCACCACAGGTTGTTTGGCTCGAGATCTAGAGTTCACGGTTCGAGCGAGATTCGCCGTGGCGCACAAGCACCAGTCGGCTCGGAGATGCTTCGGTCATGCTCACCACTGTATGAACGCAATCCGGAACGGAGCATGTTCGGCCTATGACGCTTCGCTAGGGGAGCAAACCAAGCCGGCAGGTAGCTCGCCAAAACGACCGATGGAGCCGCAGCGCCTTGCGACGCTGCAGCCCCATCGGCTGATAGTGACTAGCTCCTAGGAATCAGCTGCTCGGAAGCAGAACTGAGTCGATGAGGTGCACCGTGGCGTTGGCCGTTGGCACGTTCTGGCAGATCGAGGTGGCAACACCGTTCACTGACAGCTGGTTGTCGCCGATGAACTCGAAGTTGAGTTCTTCACCATTGACGGTGTCGGCACTGCCCTGTTCGACGAGGTCCTCGGCCGAGAGTGAATCGCCAGCGATGACGTGCAGCGTAAGGATGCTGGTCAGCAGGTCCTTGTCGGCAAGCACGGCGCTCAGCTGATCTTCAGGGATCGCTGCAAAGGCATCGTTCGACGGAGCGAAGATAGTGAATGGTCCGTCGCTGTTGAGCGTGTCAACCAAGTCGGCCTCGACAACTGCAGCGACGAGTGTCGACAACACAGGGTTGTTCGAAGCGGCGGTGCCGGCAGTGTCATCAGCCATGCCAGCGAATGAGCCTTCACCGTCAGCAGGGACTGTAGAGCAGCCTGGCCCGGTGGCGCCCATGGCGACATCAGCCATGGCGTCTTCGTCCATAGC
>JBDNHG010000613.1:0-4381 GCA_041688925.1 Acidimicrobiales bacterium
CGATGTCGAAGCTGATCTGCGCGTCGGGAACCCGAACCCGCACCGCATCGGCTATCTCGCCAGCGGTCGGAGTTGGCCGGGCACCGTCAACCAGATAGTTGATGGTCGCGATGTCTTCGACAGGCGCTGCGGCCAGGTCGATCGCCGCCTTGGCTGCGTCCTTGTAATACAGAATGGGAACAACCGTTTCGGGTCCGGTCCAGACACTGAACGGCTCGCCTTTGCCGGCTGCTTCGATCATCCAGCTGGTGTATTGCGCCAGGCTCTTGGTGGTCACGCCAGGCCCAACAATCGATGGATACCGCAAGCCGCGAAAGTCGAGTCCGTATTTGGCGCGGTACCAGGCACCGAGGTTCTCGGCGAACACCTTGGTCACGCCATAGATCGTGTTCGGTCGCTGCAAGCTCATGTCGTCGACCGGTTCGCCGGGCGTGAGGTCGCGGCCATAGGTGCCGATGCTGCTGGCAAAAATGATCTGCTCAGTGCCTGCTCGGCGAGCGGCCTCGAACAACGTGATCACGCCCGAAACGTTCGACTGCAACAGCGCCTGCGGGTCTGCTTCGCCCGGCCCCGTCAACGTGGCCCCGAAATGGAGAAGCTTCTCGGGTGCGGTATCGGCGACCAGCTTGTCGATCGCTGAGTCGTCGCGGAGATCAGCCTGCACCGTCTGCACCTTGTCCAGAATGTCGGCGATTCGGTCGAAGTTGCCCGACCTGTGCGCCACGATCACGTCGTCGCGACCGCTGGCGACCAGCATCCGCACGATTTCGGCTCCGATAAAACCTGTGCCACCTGTGATGAGAATGCTCATGCCCCGAGCTTCTCACGCGGCTACCCACAAACGCACACCGAGCGGCACGCAGCCATGTTCATGCCATGGCGCGCGATCGTGACGGTTCCGTTCGAACTCACCGGTGCGCATAGTGTGCTGACACACCAATCACCTTCGGGGGAACAATGACGACCGAACTCGATCCACAGGCCATAAAGATGTTCGGCTTCAAGGTCTGGACATACAAGATGGGCGAGCAGGTCTCACTCATGGTGCATCTTGGCGACCGGCTCGGCTTGTACAAGACAATGGCTGGCGGCGGCATGATGACGTCCAACGAGGTCGCCGCCGCAGCCGGTTTACACGAACGATTCGTTCGAGAATGGCTGCTTGGTCAAGCCGCTGCAGGCCTGATCGACCGCCAAGAAGATGGCATCTACGAGCTGACCGCGGTGCAGGCCGCAGTACTCGCCGACGAGGATGACTCGATCTCGTTCGCTGCCGGCGCCTTTCGTGGCGGCCTCGACCCATCGGTGCTCGACAAGATCGCAGACTCCTTTCGTACCGGCGTCGGCATGAGCTATGAGGAACAGGGACCCAATGCAGCTGCCGGGCTCGCCCGTATGACCGGCCCGTGGTCTCGTTTGGCGCTCACCTCCAAGGTGCTTCCCGCCCTCGACGGCGTGGTTGCGAAACTCGAGGCCGGAGCATCGGTCGTAGATGTCGGCTGCGGTGGTGGCGTCATGCTCACCACGCTGGCCGAGGCGTTTCCGAACAGCCGCTGTGTGGGATATGACCCCAGCCATGTTGCGGTCGGCATCGCGCAACAACGCGCCACTGACATGGGTCTCGACAATGTCGAATTCGTCACCGCCGGTGGCGAAGACCTGGTCGCTGGCAGCGACCACGACCTCGTCATCACCTTTGACTGCATGCATGACATGGCATTCCCCGAGCGCACTGCTGCGGCAATACGCGGAGCCATCGCCGATGACGGCACCTGGCTGCTCAAAGACATCCGCTCGTCGGGCGACTTCAGCAGAGACAGCCGAAATCCGCTGCTGGCAATGTTCTACGGATTCTCGGTTGCGTCGTGTCTTCAATCGGCCATGTCAGAGCCAGGTGGAGCCGGCCTCGGAACCCTCGGTCTGCATGCCGGCGCGGCACAAGCATTGACCGAAGCGGCCGGCTTCGATCGCTTCACCACCCATGATCTCGACGATGCGGCCAACCTCTACTACGAGATACGTATCTAGGGCTATGCCTCTGTGGCTCAACACCAGTTCCGAGGTGCGGGCTAGGGTTGCCCATGGCTGGACCTGACCTCATTGCAACGTCGACCATCGCCGAACGCGTCGCTGACCTCGTGCGAATACCCAGCGTCAATCCGCTTCAAGCCGGCCCCAAATCGGGTGACGAAGGCGAACGGGCCATGTCGGCATGGCTGGCCGAACGAGCCGATGCCCTCGGTGCCGACGTAACACTCGACGACATCATCGATGGCCGCAACAACGTCTATGCCCGTTTCCAAGGGCAGACCGACCGCGTCGTCACCGTCGATGTGCATCTCGACACGGTCGGCGTCGAGCACATGTCCGACCCTGCCTTTGACGGCCGAATCGAAGCCGACCGCGTCTGGGGCCGCGGCTCAGTCGACACCAAAGCGACGCTGGCCATCGTGCTGAGCGTGCTCGAGGAAATGAAGGCGTCAGGCGAGCGCCCAGTTCCGACAATCAATGTGGTGGGCACGATCAGCGAAGAGATGGGTGGTCTCATCGGCGCTTCCGGATACCGCGATTGGCTCCAGGCCAACGGAGACCACGTCGATCAGATGATCGTCGCCGAACCAACCATGTGCGCACCCGTGTACGGCCACAAGGGCGGTCTCGGCCTCGAGATCACCGTGCATGGTCACGCGGCCCACTCGTCCAAACCCCATCTCGGCCAGAACGCCATCAGCGGCGCAGCCCGCATCGTCGCCGCCATCGAGGCCGAACACGAAATCCTCCAGCAAGCCGTACCAACAACCGATGTCGGCAACGGCACGCTGTCGGTCACCGAGATCAGCGGCGGCGTCGCCCGCAACATCATTCCGCCGCACTGCCATGTCTTCGCCGGATACCGCATGGCTCCGGGCGAAGATCCCGATGCAGCATTCGACCATCTCAGCGAAGTCGTGCGGGCCGCAGCGTTGCCGCTGAACACCGACATCGTGCTTGCCAACGGATTAGCCAGCGCCGGCTTCTATCAAGATCCCGCCTCACCATTGGTGCAGCAACTCGCTGCGTTGGGCGGCAGCAAACCCGACGTCGCCAGTTATGGCAGCAACGCGCTGCGCTATGGCACCGTCGCCTCCGAGATCGTGATCTTCGGGCCCGGTTCAATCGACCAGGCGCACCAAGCCGTCGAATGGATCGACATCGCCGAAATCGACAAGGCAACACATATCTACCGCACCTGGCTCAGAACCTGAGTAGCGGCAGCCCGCCGGTCTTCTCGCCGAGCAACGCAAGATAGTGTGCGCTAGCAGTTGATCGACTCGACACGCCGGGGGGCGCAATGATGAACCAGATTCAGGCTGAGGTGGTGCAGGTCGGTACGAATGCGTATGCCTACGTGCAAGACGACGGCAGTTGGTTCATCAACAACACCGGTTTCATCGTCGGCCCCGACGGGGTCATCCTCATTGATACGTCGTCGACTGAAGCCCGTACCCGAGCGTTTCTCGACGCAGTCAAGCAGGTCAGCGACGGGCCGATCCAGGCAGTGGTCAATACCCATCATCATGGCGACCACACCCACGGCAACTATCTGACAGCGCCTGCACCGATCATTGGCCACCGGCTGTGCAAGCAGATCGTCGAGAAGGCGGGCATCGATCATTATCCCACCGCGTTCGAACAGCCCGACTGGGGACATCTCGAGATGCGGGCCCCCACGATCACCTTCGATACCCGCATCGACTTGTGGGCCGGCGACACGCAGATCGAGCTGCATACGGTCGGTGGTGTTGCGCATACCACGAACGATGTTCTTGCCTGGTTGCCCGACGATGGTGTGCTCTACACCGGCGACCTCGTGTTCCACGGTGGCACACCGTTCGTGCTCATGGGTTCGGTGCAGGGCAGTATCGATGCGCTCGATGTGCTGCGTGGGTTCGGGGCCGAGACGATCGTTCCGGGCCATGGCAAGGTCACGACTCCCCAAGTGTTCGACACGATCGAGCGTTATCTGAGCATGATCCTCGACGTGGCTACCGCAGCTCTGGCGGCTGGAACCTCGCCACTCGAGGCGGCGCGAGCCGTGGACCTCGGCGAGTTTGCGGCGCTGAGCGACAGCGAACGCCTCGTCGGCAATCTGTATCGGGCAATGGCCGAACTCGAGGGCCCTGAGGCAAACGCGCAGATGTCGATCGTCGCCGCCATCGGCGACATGATCACCTTCCACGGCGGCCCCATCCTCCCCTGCAACGCCTGACCAAACCGCCAGTCGTGAGCCTCAGCGAGCAACTCGGTAAGAGACGAGGCCCCCCGGGGCCGAGGAACGACGACTACCAGAGGCACAAAGCCCCCGGCACCGAGAGAACACACACCGCGAGTTGTGAGCCTC
>JBDNHG010000614.1:0-4966 GCA_041688925.1 Acidimicrobiales bacterium
CTACGGCATGCGAGTCTCGCTCGCCGGCGCGGTTGATCCCGAGACCGTCAAGCGCTACGGGAAGATGGCTACCGGCGACAAAGCCTTGGTCACCCCTCACGCCTAAACCTCCACTGCATCTGTGACCCTGTAGGTCGACATAGTCGACTTGTGGGGTCACAGATGTGAGATTTAGGTGGTTTGGGCTGAGTTGGCGGCGCTGAGCACTGCTTGGGCGTCGAGTTCGAGGGCGCCGGCTTTGAGGCGGGGGATGAGTTCTTCGCCGAATTCGGTGGTGTCGTTGAGTGGGTCGAAGCCGCGCATCAGCACATAGTCGAGGCCGCCGAGCTTGTAGTACTCGAGCAACGAGTCGGCGACCTGTTCGGCGGTGCCGACGAGGCACGACGTGTTGCCTGGTGCACCGGTAGCGGCTGCGATCTTGAGCCAGAGTCGCTCGTCGTGCACGTCAGAGGTGGCGGCGTGCGCCATCAGTCGTTCGCCGCTGTGGTCATATGGCTTTCGGCCGGTGGTGATGTTGCCGCCTGGCGAGGATCCCGACGATTCGATCGATGCGAGGATCGCGTGGGCGCGGTCCCAGGCTTCGCCTTCGGTCGCCCCCAGAATCGGCCGGACACTCATCGAGAATCGTGCGTCCCGGCCATGTGCGGCGGTGCGAGTTCGGTAGTCGTCGAAGCGGGCGCTGATATCGGCGAGAGGTTCGGCGAACACCGCATAGACGTCGCATCGAGCGGCGCCCATGTCGAGCGCCTCGGGCGACGATCCGCCGAAGAAGATCGGGGGCGACGGCTGTTGGAATGGCCGCACGTCTGATCGCACGTCGCGCATCGAATAGTGCTTGCCATCGAAGTCAAACGGGTCGGACTCGGTCCAGGTGCGACGCATGACATCGATGTATTCAGCAGCACGCTCGTATCGCTCTGCCTTGCCGGAGAAGTCGCCGTCGCGGCGCTGATCCTTGTCGCTTGCGCCGGAGATGACGTGCAGAGCAAATCGCCCCCGGCTGAGCTGGTCGAACGTCGCCGCCTTGCGGGCTGCCAAGGTCGGCGACATGAACCCGGGGCGATGGGCGATCAAATACCCGAGCTGTGTGGTGTGGGCGGCTGCATGGGTGGCTACCGCCCAGCCGTCGGCGGACGTGGATGTGTAGCCGACGAGAACTAGGTCGAAGCCGGCGCGGTCGTGCGCCTGACTGAACTCGACGAGATACTCGGGCGAGACACCGCCATCGATGACATGCACAGTTGCATCGTCAGCGGGTCGGGCAACCCCGATCATTCCGATCACTTTTACGGGCATGGCACGACCTTAGGTCGCAGTGCATTCACAAACCCACACGAGCGCGCAAGGCCTACGTCTACGCCCAAAACTCGCGGTTGGGCGGTTTGAGGGGGCATCAGGCCTTGTCTTGGCCGCCGATGGCGCTGTCGTTGCGCAAGATGGTCTCGCGGACGAGTAGCGCAATAGCAGCGATGACGAGCATCACCGGCGCAGCCCACAACGCTAGGCCGGCGACCGATTCACTGACCGCTTCGATCACTGGCTGGCGCAGTTCGATGTCGAACTCTTTGACAACTGCCGGGCTGCGAATCAGGCCACCTGCGCCGCCGAGTTCGTCGAGGCGTGCCGCGCCGAGACGCTCGACCAATTCGACGTCGAGCCGGTTGGCCAAATACGCGCCACCGATGGCTGCCCCGAACGCGCCTCCCATGCTGCGAAAGAAGTTCGAGGTCGATGTCGCAATGCCGAGGTCGGCGATCGGGGCGGCGTTCTGCACCGAAAGTGTCAGATTCGGGAACACCAAACCCAGCCCGATGCCGAGTGCGAAGAGCACGGGGGCGAGTTCGACTGCGCCGGTATCAGGGCCGATTCGCGACAGACCGAACAGTGCCGTTGCAGCCAGTACTGGACCCAGGCAGCATCGCCCATTTGTAGCGTCCGGTACGCGAGACCACCCAGCCACTACCAGCGGCGACGAGGCTGATTCCAATGCTCTGCGGTGTGAGCATGAGACCGCTTCGGGTTCGCCGATGCTCCGGTCGAAACCTGCAGGAACAGCGGCAGGAAGGTCACCACGGCAATCAGCGAACCCATCAACAAGAAACCCATGACGTACACGGCAGAGCCGTGCGGTCGAGGAAGAGACGCATGGGAATGATTGGTTCGGCGGCTTGGCGTTCTTGCAAGACGAACGCGACGGTGGCGACGAATGCGATCGCTGCGGTTGTGGATATCTGCCACGACGACCACGCATAGGTGTCACCGCCCCACACGGGAATCAGGATCAGCGCCGTCGATGCAACAACGAGCCAGCCGATAACGGACCAGTCGATGACTGGTTGGCGGGTCGCGAACGACAAGCGCAGACCGCGTCCGGTCACCACCAGCGTCGCCGCGGCCAATGGAACCACGCTCCAGAAGGTCCAGCGCCAGCCAGGCCCATCCACAAGCAACCCGCCCCAGAGCGGACCGGTGATTGAAGAGACGGTGAACACCGACGTGAACAATCCAATGTACCGGCCACGTTGTCGAGGCGAGACGACATCACCGATGATGATGAATGCGAGCGACATCAAGCCGCCTCCGCCAAGACCCTGGAAGGCCCGCGCAGCAACCAGCTGATTCATGGATTGAGACAGCGCGCACAACACCGAGCCCACGAGAAAGAGTGAGATCGAGGTTTGGTACACGATCCGGCGCCCGAAGATGTCTGACATCTTCCCGTAGAGCGGTGTCACCACGGTTGAGGTGAGCAAGTACGCGGTGACGACCCAGGCGATGCGATCGGCAGCACCCAATTCGCCGGCGAGTGTTGGCAGCGCTGTAGCGACAACACTCTGCTCGGTGGACGACAGGAACAGTCCCATCAGCAGCCCACCCATGAGCCAACGCATCTGGTCTGTCGACATCGCTCGCGCGTGCGCTGTCTCGTTGTCTGCAGTCGTCTCGGTTGTCATGCGACGCCCCCACAGGTCTTGTAGCAGTTCATCGTTGCATGTGTAGCGAGCGCAGAGGTAGAGCGCGACGCCGCACGGCCAGCACCGCGAACGAGCGCCAAGCTTGCGGCACCCGAACCGGAGTTGGGCGCAGTGTTATTGGGCGCAGTGTTATGTCGCCATCGCCCGAACGCTTCGGCTCGGGCGGCGGTGGTCGAACGACCGAGACGTTCGAGCGGATCAACCATAGCGCGGTAGACCTCGCCCGCAGCAGGGGCATCGTTGGCGTGGTTTGCCTTGACCATGGCCTCACGAAGGGTGTGCAGGGCTGCGGCCGGGGCGAGTTCGGTTGCGTGTTGCAGTGCAGCAGCAACGGTTCGCGGTCGACGTACTGGTCGGTCGCCCCATTGCTCGATCAGGGCGAGCACGCCATTGCCGCCGGCGTCAGTGCGCCACTTTGAGCCTTTCGGAGCGCCAAGCGGCTTGCGGCGTTTATCACCCCACGAGAAGCCGGGAATCCCCGCACGAGAGAAGTCGTCCCAACCCATTGCAGCCTTGAACTCGTCGGCGGTCTCGTGCCAGCGAGCGAGCGCTTCTTGATCGCCAGACTCTTCGAGATAGATGCGCCGTTGGGTTACCGAGCGCCAGATGGTGAGCATCGGGTCGACGCTCGCGTCGGTGAGGGTCAAGCCGAGCGACGAAAACTCGTAGAGACATGCCCTGGTGTCGATGAATCCGAGTTCAGGGGCATCGATCATCAGGCCGATGGTGATGCCTCCGGTGCCGAGCCGAACGACTGGTGCAAACGCAGGCGGCATCCCGAAGTACATCCACCCGGGGTCGGCCGCCATGTACACCGAGATCTGATCGGACGCTTCGAATGATCGAAACGTTTCCAACTGCCGGTGCATCCGCTCGCCGACCAACCCGCTCAGGTCGAATGCGGGCAGGGGTTCGATGCTTCCGATCACCGCCCTTCGTGGCTCGGTCGACACCGGTGCGGCCACGGCCACGGCCCGCGCCTGCACCTGCGCTATCTGCGGCGTCGGGGGAGTCGGCGGATTCTTCAAGGTCTCGGCTCGCACGCTCAGCTCGCTGACCGTCATGCCGGGCTGACCCGACATCGTCAAACGAGCGCCGAGGTGCTCGGGAAGATTGTTTGGCGTGACGTATGCCGTGACGATGTCGTAGCGGTCTTCGAACTTGCCGCCACTCCAATCGAGCGTCATGACCTTGCTCGTCGAAAACGGGCCGTCGAGGTTGAAGCCATCGACACGGCCGGAGTCCCATTCGTGCGGGTGGGGTCGCACCCCGGTGACCATCGCCGGAGGTGTCGGCAGACGGTCTTGGATTCCTGCGGCTGTGTCGTCTTGGAACAGTGCGTAAACCAGATCGAGCACGTAGGAGCGCAGTTCGGTCGCGGCGGCATCATCCATGCGATCGTTCTAGCCCACCGGCATGCCGCGTTTGTGCACTCCCCAGGGGAGTGCACAATTGTAGTTACCGACGCCACTGCGGAAATTGACAGTTCTCCCGAAGGGCGACCGGTAGGTTGGTCGGTCGAGCTTTGGAGTTGATCGCGCTGACTGCCGCCGCGAGCGTCGAGAACGAAAATCTGACACGTGCCGCTGCCGATGCCGCAGATCCCGATTCGGCACAAAACGGCTGGAAGCTGCTGTGGGCATCGATCAAGGAGGAACGTCGCTTCATCGTCTACGGCCAGATAGTGGCCGTGGGCTGGTCGGTCGGCAGGGTCGCAATCCCCGTACTCGTGCAACAAGGCATCGATCGCGGTATCGAAAAAGACGGCTCGTTGCTGCTGTGGTCGTTGCTGATCGTGGCCGCCGGCGTGTTGTCGTCGGTCAGTCTGGGTTTGCGTCGCTATCTCGCTTTTCGTAACGGCCGCACCATCGAAACCCGATTGCGTGACCGGGTCTTCGCCCATATACAGCGGCTGCATTTCTCGTTCCACGACGCCAATGCAACCGGCGATCTGATGAGCCGAGCAAACACCGACCTGCAGAACTTCCAAG
>JBDNHG010000615.1:0-8061 GCA_041688925.1 Acidimicrobiales bacterium
CCCAGCCCTCTTTGTCATCGCCCCGTGGTGGGTAATAGTCGATGTGGACCTTGTGGTCGAGCTTGCCGTAGAGCCGGGGGTAGAGCTCGGGTTGCAGGATCGTGCCGAGCACACCCAGCTTAGAGACTTCCTTGGTCATGAAGTTCTCTGGAGCGTCGAGGACCTCGCCATCGCGGTTGCCCAAGATGTTCGTCGAGTACCAGCCTCGAATGCCGAGCATGCGGGACTTGAGTCCGGGGCTGATGAGCGTCTTCATCAGCGTCTGGCCAGTCTTGAAGTCTTTACCGACGATCGGGACGCCCTCGCGCTTTGCGAGCTCGACCATGCAGGGGAGGTCAACCGTCAGGTTCGGTGCACCGTTGGCGAACGGCACGCCACTCATGATTGCGGCATAGGCGTAAATCTGGCTGGGTGCAATGTTGTCGTCGCTGTTGCGCAAGCCTTCTTCGAAGGCTGCGATTGTGTCGTGCACCGCGGATGCTTCCTGATAGGCCTCGGTCGATGCACACCAGACCATGACCAGTCGGTCGCACTCGTTTTCTGTGCGGAAGCGTTCGATGTCGGTCATCAGCGCTTCGGCCTGCTCAAACTTGTTGGTCTGTGTCTTGACTCGCACGCCTTCGAGGCGTGAAACCCAGCGCTGATCGAATACGGCGTCCATGGCGACGATGCCTTCGAGCTCACTCGACATTGCGGCGAGGTCGGTTTCGTTCATGACGCCAGCGGTGCGGGCGGCTTCGAGCATGTTGGGCGAGATGGGGTCCCAGCCACCGAACACGATGTCGTCGAGGCCCGCGAGCGGCACGAAGTCGCGGATGCGAGGGTTGCGTGCTTCTTCACGTTTGCCGAGTCGGATGTGCGCCATCTGGGTGACCGAACCAATGGGGTCCGTACCCTCGTTGCGGGCTTGCATGACACCAGCGATGAGGGTCGATGCAACAGCACCCATACCTGGCATGAGCAATCCGAGGCGACCGGACGCAGGAGCAATTGTGCGAGGTGTAGTCATGCATCAAAGAATAAGGGACATTAATGCAGCTAGACCAATTGTTAAGCATTACTTCACTTAGGGTTGGCAGGAATGAAGCTAGCGAACGTCACGACGAGCCAACTCGAATATCTCGTTGCCGCCCATTCGAGTGCGACCTGGAAGGACGCTGCCGCGGTGGTCGGGGTGTCTGGATCCGCCCTCTCGCAAGGCATCGGCGAACTCGAGCGCCGACTGGGCGTGCGCCTGTTCCAGAAACAGGGCCGACGACGGGTCGCGACCGCCGCAGCCGACGACGTGCTGCCCTACGCCGTTCGCATTCTGGCCGAGATGCGCGAGTTGAGCCGCTGGGCAGAGCAGGCTCGCGGCGGCGGAGTCGGCCAACTTTCGATCGGCATGATCGACACCGCAGCAATCCACCACTTCGGCGACACGCTCATCGGCTTTCGCCGCGACCATCCCGACCTCACGGTGCGTCTCCTCGTCCAACCGTCGAACACCCTGCTCGACTATCTGCGCTCCGGCGAGGTCGACGCCGTCGTCTGCGTTGACCCCGCGGACGAAGATCGCTTCGTGCTCGAGCCCCTTATCTCCGAGCCGCTCTATGTCTATGCCCCGATCGACGCCGAGGTCGGCCCGCCAGCTGATTGGGGACCGTGGGTCACCTTTCCGGCCGAGTCACGCAGTCGCTCGCTGATGGCGCGACGTTTGCGGGACCGCGGCGTGAGCTTCGATGTCGTCGCCGAGAGCTCGCAGCCAGCGGTGCTCAAAGAGATGGTTCGCCTGGGGATGGGCTGGACAGTGCTTGCCGGTGTCGATGCCGAGTCGGCTCCGCACGCTCTCGAACGAGCAACCGCCGAGCCGATCGGCGAGCGCACCTTGACCCTGGTGCGTCGCGGCGACCGAATACCGAACCCGGCGTTGGCGGCACTGCTCGAGCGGCTACGCGTCGCAGCCGCAGCAAGCGCCAACCGCTGATCGCCAATCGCAGACCCGGCAACGCTGACCGCAGACCCGAGATTCAATCGCGGCGGTAATGGAGAAACGAGATCAGACCCACGGCGGCCAACGCAGCAGGGATGATCGACAGGTGCACGCGAGCACTCTGGAGCTGGTCGGGCAGCTCGGGGCCGCCGTCGAGATTCAGCCCGGCCGACAGCTTGGTGCCGATCGTCTCAGACCACAGCCGGGCGGCGTCCCAGTCGGTGTCGTAACCGGCCCACACGCCGATTCCGATGAACACCAAAAACGCGAACAGGAACATCATGCGCCAGCCCTGTTGTCGCAGCGCTGCGCGAATAATCATCAGCACAACGACAGCGACGAGCAGCCATGTTCCGAAGGTATGAAGTCGCCGCATCCACAGCTGCACGGCATACGGATCGGTGATGTCGTTCTCGCGGATGACGCGGTTGCGGATGTTCTCGCCAAACCACCACAGCCAGGCTCCGGTGAAACCAACCATGGACGCGCTGATCGAGAAGAAGAGTTCGGGCAAACGCGCGGTCGGCGCCGTGCTCGCTCGCCGATACTGCTGCGCCATGGCGGAACTGTAGATCCAATTGGCGGAGGTCGCCACGCGGTTCGTCGGCACGGGTGTCACATCGAGTAAGTAGTCTTCGTGGCAATGCATGGCATGCACCCACATATGGTCATCGGACGCGACAAAGACGACGTCCAAGGCAAGACACTCGATCGGTCGACGGTTCGGCGCGTATTGGCCTATGCCGATCGCTATCGCGCGATGTTGCTCGGATTCATCGCCACGCTGCTCGTCTCGTCGCTTCTCAGCATCGTTCCCGCGCTGCTCGTGCGCCGCATCATCGACGACGCCATACCCAACAGCGACCGCGGCCAGGTGAACACGCTGGCCCTGATCATGGTCGGCTTGGCGCTCGCCAGCGGCGTCATCTCGCTAATCGAACGTTGGTTCTCGGCCCGCATCGGCGAGAACCTGATCTTCGACTTGCGAGTGCAACTGTTCGACCATGTGCAGCGCATGCCAATCGCCTTTTTCACGCGGACCCAAACCGGCGCTCTCATCAGCCGAATGAACAATGATGTGATCGGAGCACAGCGAGCGCTCACCGGCACGCTCGGCCAGGTCATCTCGAACCTCATCGTGCTGGCAACGACCCTGGTGGCAATGTTCATTCTCGAGTGGCGACTGCCGCTGCTCGCATTGTTACTGCTGCCCTTCTTTCTGTTGCCCACCAAACGGGTCGGACGGGTGCTCCAGGGTTTGACCCGCGAGCAGATGGAACACAACGCGGCCATGAACACCACCATGACCGAACGCCTCAATGTTGCCGGGGCGATGGTCGTCAAGCTCTTTGGTCGCCACGACGACGAACGTGATGGTTTCGCGGGGCGCGCTGGCGCCGTGCGCGATCTCGGCATCCGCAGCGCCATGTACGGCCGTGGCTTCACCATTGGCCTGACAATTGTCGGTGCGCTCGGTACCGCCGTGATCTACTGGGTCGGTGGGCGGCTCGCAATCAGCGGTTCGATCACGGTGGGCACCGTGGTTGCCATGGGTTTGTATGTGACCCGCATCTATCTGCCACTCACTGGTCTTACCAATGCGCAGGTCGACATCATGACGGCGATGGTCAGCTTCGAACGGGTCTTCGAAGTTCTCGATACGCACAACCCGATCGCCGATCGCCCCGACGCTGTCGAACTGCGCGAGCCCTCGGGCCGCATCGTCGCCACCGACCTGTCCTTTGCCTATCCAACCGAGAGCAATGCGCC
The DNA here is from genome assembly GCA_041688925.1 of Acidimicrobiales bacterium. Lineage (GTDB taxonomy): Bacteria > Actinomycetota > Acidimicrobiia > Acidimicrobiales > UBA10347 > UBA10347. The sequence goes on from JBDNHG010000615.1 coordinate 3,743, forward strand.
GGTGTCGCTCGAAGCAGGTGGGGCTCTGAGTGGCAACAGCAGCGTTGCGAACCCGCTCGTCCTCTCCTCGATCGACTTCGCGATCGAGCCCGGCCAAACCGTGGCTCTGGTCGGCCCTTCCGGTGCCGGGAAATCGACGCTCATCTCGCTGCTACCCCGCCTCTACGACGTAACCGACGGGTCGCTCTGCATCGACGGCCACGATGTGCGGGAGTTGACCCAGGCATCGCTGCGAGCCGCCATCGGCGTAGTCAGCCAAGACCCGCACCTGTTCCACGACAGCGTGGGCGCCAACCTGCGTTACGCCCGACCGAGCGCGACCGACGAAGAACTACGCTCCGCATGCCGATCGGCACAGATCCTCGATGTCATCGACGCGCTGCCCGATGGGCTCGACACCGTGGTCGGCGAACGCGGCTACCGCCTCTCTGGTGGCGAGAAACAACGGCTGTCGATCGCGCGCATGTTGTTGAAAGACCCGGCGGTCGTGGTTCTCGACGAGGCCACAAGCCATCTCGACTCTGAGAACGAGGCACTCGTCCAGCGGGCGTTGGCCGTAGCGCTCGACGGTCGCACCGCGATCGTGATCGCACATCGCCTGTCGACGATCACCTCGGCCAATGTCATTCTGGTGCTCGACCGTGGCCGCATCATCGAACGCGGCACCCACACCGAACTACTCGCAGCGAGCGGGCTTTACAGCGAGCTCTACCAGACGCTCGTACGAGGTGAGGCCAGCCCCGCATGAATGACAAACCCTTGTTCGATGTCGACGAGACACTGACGGTCGCTCAGGTCAATCGACGGGTGAACGAGGCGGTGCGGCGTGTGTTCTCAAAGGACGTCTGGGTGCAGGGGCAGATCCGCAATCTGAGCCGATCGGGCCGTGGTCACGTCTACTTCGATCTCTGTGATCCAGCCCCCGCCGGCACACAGCCCAAAGCATCGATTGCGGTCACGCTGTTCGATTCGAATCGTCAGATCGTCAACCGCATCATCAACCGCACCGGCAACACGGTGCGCATCGACGACGGCGTCGAGGTGCGCATCAAGGCGACCGTCGAGATGTACATGGCTCGCGGCCAGCTCCAGCTCAACATGACGTCGATCGATCCCGAGTTCACGCTTGGGCGACTGGGCGCCGACCGAGATCAGCTGTTACGCGAGCTCACGGCCGACAACCTGCTCGACGCAAACAAGGCGATCATGCTGCCGCTGGTTCCGTTGCGCATCGGGTTGATCACGAGCGCCGGCAGCGCAGCGCACGCCGACTTCCACAAGCAGATCTCCGAGTCGGGCTACGCGTTCGAGATCACCACATTGTCAACCCGCGTCCAAGGCGAGTTCGCCGCCGAAGAGGTCGCCGAGATGATCAGGCAGGCTGCCAAGCTCGAGCTCGACGTATTGGCACTGGTGCGCGGCGGCGGAGCGCGCACCGACTTGGCGGCATTTGACACCGCGCCGATCGCCCGAGCTATAGCGTTGTCGCCAAAACCGGTGCTGTGCGGAATCGGCCATGAGATCGACAGCTCGGTGGCCGACATTGTTGCCTACGCGTCGTTGAAGACCCCCACCGCCTGCGCTCAGTTTCTCATCGAGCGGGTGATCGACTTCGATGTGACCCTGGCAGACAGGGCAGCTCGGCTTGCTGCCATAGCGGCGACACTTCCCGTCGACCAACACAAGCTGGTCGACGAGCGCGCTGCGCTACTTGGTCAACGGGTTGTCGAAACCCTGCACTCGGCAGCGCGCTCAACCGCATCAGCGGTCGCTGGACTCGACCGGCGCGTTGCCCGCACCATCGCCCGAGGCGAACAGCGACTCGCAACCACCCAGGCACAGGTAGTCACCCGCTCTGCAAGCTCGCTGACGACCGCCCAACGCCGTTGCGATCAGAAGCAGCAGGTCCTCGTTGACCGACCCGGCCGCATCTTGCGCAATGAACACAGCCGACTCGACCTTCTCGAAGCACGGTTGAGTGCAGTTGACCCGGCGCAAGCGCTTCAGCGCGGATACAGCATTACAACAACTTCCTCCGGTCAACTCGTTCGCAACGCCGACGACGTGGCCATCGGCACCGAGCTCACAACCCGCCTTGCCGCCGGCACGGTCATCAGTACCGTCACCGAAGTCGGCCGAACAACGACCATTCAGGATTGATCATGACCGACTCAGCCCCAGTGAGCACCACCGAGATCGGCTACGCCGACGCGGTCGCCGAGCTCGATGAGATTCTCGCCCAACTCGATGACGAGGGCATCGATATCGATGTATTGTCAGTACTTGTCGAACGGGCCGCGCGCCTCATAACGATTTGCAGGGGGCGTATTTCTGCTGCCCAGCAGCGGGTTGCCGGTATTGTCGAAGATCTTGAGACCACCGGCCCATCCAGTCCCTAAGTTCTCTCAAATGAGCAATTAAGACTACTGACAACCACTGAACGTCAGCCAATACTTCACACGTGACAGGCATCCCTCAGCCGACTCGGGCCGACGAGTCGGCCCCCTCAAGTCGTTGGGTCCGCGCGCACCTGGTTATCACGACTGGTGCGCCTCGCTATCTGGCTGGTGCCGGTGGTGTTGTCCTTGGCAGTATTCATCATCGCGTCGAAGATCTGGCGACCGAGTGACTTAGGCATCAGCGTCATTGCGTAGTGGTTACTGTTTGGTGCACTCGCCATGGCCGTATTGGTGTTCACCGATCGGCTCGCTCGTCGTTTTCTGCCGCTGTCGATGTTGTTGCGCATGGCGCTGGTGTTTCCCGACCAGGCTCCGTCGCGGTTCGGTTCGGCGCTGCGTTATGGCACGGCCAAACAACTGCTCAACCGAAACCCACCGACATCGCAGGCGCTGATGTCACTGGTACAGGCCATCAGCCACCACGATCGCGCTACTCGGGGCCATAGCGAGCGGGTCCGGGCCTACAGCCAGCTGATCGGCCAAGAACTCAAGCTCGACGCCAAGGACATGGACCGCCTGAGCTGGGCGGCACTATTACACGATGTCGGCAAGCTCGATGTATCGCCTGCGATTCTGAACAAGCGGGGCCGGCCCGACGAAGTCGAATGGGACGAACTGCGTAAACATCCAGCGAATGCACCCGCCTATCTCAAGGGTTTCGAGCATTGGATGGGCGACTGGAGTCGTGCCGCGTCTGAGCATCACGAGCGTTGGGATGGCAAGGGTTACCCCGCTGGTTTGGCCGGTACCGAGATCCACCAAGCCGGTCGGATTGTTTCCGTGGCCGACGCGTACGACGTGATGACGAGCGTTCGGTCGTACAAGAAGTCGATGCCGACCGGAGTCGCTCGCCAAGAAATAGAGCGTAACGCAGGAGAACAGTTCGACCCAGCCACTGTTCGCGCCTTCCTCAACGTCGGGATTGGCCAGGTAAATACAAAGTGGGGGGGCCTTCGCCTGGGTCACACAGATCCCCGACATGGTCAGTCGTGCTCCGGCCGCCGGGTTGGTGGTGGCCCTCGCTGTCGGCGCGTCGATGGGCATCATCGACCCAGGACGCGCCCGTTTGATCGACCCCGAGCCAGCGGTCGAAATCGCCGCAGCAGTAGCGACGCCGACGCCGACGCCGACACCTGGTCAGGCGAACACGGTCAACCCGACAGCGACAACCACACCGACCCCGACGCCGACGGCAACGCCTTCGGTCGCCGCTGACTCTGCCAGCGGCACTGGGGCTGGCGGCGGTGGTGACAGCGACGGTGGTGGTGACGGCGGCGGCACAAACGACGACAGCCCAGACGACGAAAATAGTGACCCCGATTCGGACAGCGACGAAGAAGCGAGCTCCGAAGACCCCGGCAGCAGTGCTGGCAACATCGCCACTCCAGCGACCGCAACAGGAGCCAGCGACGCTGGTGCTGGGCCCACGGGAACTGCGCCGACCGATTCGGCGGGGGAAGCCGCCGTCGCGACAGGTCAGTCAGGGTCACCTACAGATCGAGTTGGCGGCGAGCCCGAAATTCCGGCTTTCCTGCGCTCGATCTTCGATTTGTTTGGTGGGGCGCCAACGCCTGTACCCACGGTCGACCCTGTCGAGGCGCTCTACGGACCACCCGGCAGTGCCCCCTCCGGCGTGGCCCCACCGCGAACAGTTCGCCCCTCGGCTACCCCGTTGCCCGCCCTTACTCCGAGCCCACTGCCGACCACAACGTCAGTGCCGACAGCGACACCAGTCCCCACAGCGACACCGACCCCCACGTCGACGTCCGCTCCCACCGCCACGTCGACGTCGATCCCACCAACACCAACACCAATCCCACCAACTCCGACGCCCACAGCAACCGCCACCCCAATCCCCCC
>JBDNHG010000616.1:0-4194 GCA_041688925.1 Acidimicrobiales bacterium
GAAGACGTGGTCGAGTAACTCGGTCTGCTGCAACGGCAGATTGGACGCCCACGCCCACGCATCGTCGATCGCCCGCTGACCTGCTTGCTCCGCGTCGGTCTGCATCGCCCGATCCCATATGCCACGGTCTTCGAGCTGGCGACGAAACACGACCAACGGATCGCGTAGCTGGGCGGCGGCCAGTTCGTCTGCGGGCACATAGCGGGTTGGGTCGTCGGCGGTGGTGTGTGCGCCGAGCCGGTAGCTCACGGCCTCGATGAGGGTTGCGCCTTTGCCGGCAAGCGCCCGGTCACGGGCCGCTCTGACGACTTCGTAGACAGCCAACGGGTCGTTGCCATCAACGGTGACCCCGGGAATGCCGAACGCTTCGGCTTTGGCCGCAAAACCGGATGCTGCGGTTTGTTTGCTTGTCGGCGTCGAGATCGCCCACTGGTTGTTGGAACACAACAAGATCACGGGCACTTCGAGCACGCCGGCCAGGTTGCCCGCCTCGTAAAAGTCGCCTTCGCTCGATGAACCGTCGCCGAAGAACGTGAGCGCCACGCCGGGTTCGCCACGTAGTTTGAGCGCCCATGCGAGGCCGACCGCGTGCAGGATCTGGGTCGCCAACGAGATTTGAGGAGGAAACACCCGAATGGGTTCGGGGATGTGACCGCCGAGCGGATGACCAATGGCCCACGCTGCGAACCGCTGCAGTACCTCAGACCCATAGCGACCGAGCCCCAACGGTTCTCGATACTGGGGGAGTACCCAGTCATGGGCTGGGTCGAGTGCCCAGCTGGCACCGACGACTGTTGCCTCTTGACCATTGATTGGAGCGATCGTGCCGATGCGTCCTTGACGCTGCAAGCTCCACAGCCGGTCACTGGCGATGCGGGCCTTGATCATCTCGCACAGCATGCCTATGAGATCTTCGTTGTGCAGGTCCGATACCACGCTCACGATCCTAGTGCTGCGGCCTGTCATTGGTCTGGGTCGACGCCGACGGCTACCGTCGCCGAGTGATGAATCGACCACTTCTTTCTTGCGACGACCGAGGCGAGGGGCCAACGCTCGTTTTCGTACCCGGATTCCTCAATGAGGCGGCGGTTTGGAGCGGCGTCATCGACGAGCTCGAAGCCGACTTCCGTTGCATCGCCGTTGACCTGCCCGGCCACGGCCACAGTGCTCCAACGGGTGTAGGCACTTATGGGCGTGACGAGGTGTTGCATGACATCCAGCGGCTGCTCGACCATCTGAGCGTCGCTCAGGCGGTCTTTGTTGGGCATTCCCTGGGCGGGTACCTGTCGCTTGCGCTCGCAATTGAAGATCCTGAACGAGTCACCGGGCTCGGCCTCGTGGGCGCTGGCCCCGGTTTCCGCAACCCGAAAAGTCGCGAGAAATGGAACGACTCGATACGGGCTTTGGCGGCCGATCGCGAGCTACCTGAAGGAATGGAGGTCATCTCGATGCATGTCGATTCGATGGTGATGGACCGTATGGCCGAGATCAAGGTGCCGACCGCTGTCATCGTGGGCGAACGTGACAAAGGCTTCATGGCATCTGCAGAAGTATTCGCCAAACAACTCAATGTGGTCAGCCAGACCATCGTGCCCGACACCGGCCACATGGTGCATGCCAAAGGGCCTGTGCAGGTTGCTGCGGCATTGCGCGATGCCTTTATGCCGTCGGGCGACTGACCCGGCTGCGTTCTGGTTTAAGAGCGCTCAGCGGCTGATCGCTGCTGCGGCAGCCTTGAAATCTTCGCCGGTCAGCAGGTGCACATCGTCACGATTCAGGGGTCGCTGGCCGCCGGCAAGCCGCACCGCTTGGTGCTCAACGGCAGCTTCGAACAGCCGACGAGCGAACCGGGCGTTGCCGAAACTTTCGGTTCGCAGGGCCTGTTCGAATTCGGTGGTCAGCTGCTCATTGGCGCCGGGTGCAAGCCGGTAACGGGCATCGACGACCATCTTGTTGGCAATCGCTACTAGCTCGGCTGCGCTGTAGTCCGGGAAGTGAATCTCGCGAGCGAACCGAGACCGTAGGCCGGGGTTCGATTCGAGAAAATGATGCATGAGTTTTGGATAACCGGCGGCGATGACAACGAGATTGTCGCGATGGTCTTCCATCCGCTTGACCAGCGTCTCGATCGCTTCGGATCCGAAGTCGCCGGTGCGAGGACCAAGCGGCGTGAGCGCGTAGGCCTCGTCGATGAACAGCACGCCGCCGAGCGCTTTTCGCACCGCTCGGCTGGTCTTGGTCGCTGTGTGGCCGACGTATTGGCCGACGAGCCCCGCCCGGTCGACCTCGATCAGGTGCCCAACCTTGAGTAGTCCCATGGCGCCGTAGAGCTCGGCAAGCAGCCGGGCAACAGTTGTTTTGCCGGTGCCAGGGTTGCCGAGGAAGACCAGATGGTGGGTCAGCTTGATGTTCTCAAAGCCCTGTGACTGGCGTTCACGCTGCACCTCGAGAAAGGCGAGATGGTTGTCGACCTGCTGCTTGACGTCAGCGAGGCCGATCAGGGCATCGAGATCCTCCTTGATGACTTCAAGCGGCCGAGGCGGCTTGGGGGGCGCAGGCAAGAGCGGGCCGAGTCGTTGGTCGACACCAAGACGTTCTGCGGCATCGCGCGCGAGCTTGCCGCCGTCCATCGCTGCTTTTCGTAGTCGTTCTCGTGGACCCACAAGAGACAACCGTATCGAAAGTGTTCGATTGCAACTCCCCAAATCCTCTGCCTTGGCACTACGTTCTGATGGCATGCGCCACACGTGTTGGCGCATTGAGGCAGGAGCTCGCCATGACTGAGAACAACCGTGTAGCCGTAGTCACCGGCGCAAGCCGAGGTCTCGGAGCTGCGATCGTGAAACGACTCGCTGACGATGGCTGGGCGGTCGGCTGTGTCGCCACGAGCGTCGCCAGTGCGTCGCCGATCGCCGAGCAGACCGCAGCAAGCGGCGCCCGAACCCTCGCTTTGGGTGCGCTCGTCGAGGACGGCGCCCAACTGGCCGCTGCGCTAGACGAGGTCGAGCAGCAGTTGGGGCCGATTTCACTCATGGTCAACAACGCAGGTGTCGCCCAGGTGGCACCGTTCGAAGAACTTGATCCCGACGATTTCAAACACATGATCGACGTCAACCTGATGGGCGTTTTCCATGGGTCACAGCTGGCAGCGCAACGGATGATTGCGTCGCAGAGTCTCCGAAATCACACACCGGGAAACATCGTGCAAATCGGCTCCATTGCCGGAATCAACGGATTCCCCCAACGTGTTGGTTATTGCGGCACCAAGGCAGCAGTGCATCACATGACCAAGGTCATGGCGATTGATCTGGCTCGGCACAAGATCCGTGTGAACACGGTTGCGCCCGGCTATATCCGCACCGACATGGTCCAGAATTTGATCGATGCGGGCACGCTCGACGAGCAGGTGCTGACCGACCGCATTCCTTCCAAGGACTTGGGCAAACCCGACCATATTGCGTCCTGCGTTTCGTGGTTGGCGTCCGAGGGCGCTGAATACATCACTGGTGAGACCATCACTGTCGATGGAGGCTGGGTGGCCTACGGGCACGTTTGAGCCCGTCATTTGTCGGGTCGGTCGGGATGTTTTGCCCAGACGCGTGTGTGACTTTAGACCTATGGCTCATGTTGCGCGGCTTCGTGCCGACGGTGTGAAATGCTGCGCCGCACATTGATCGCCGTCGTTGCGATGTTGGTCATCGGCGCCGTCACAGGCGTGATGCCTGGCACCTCGACGAACGCACAGGCCTGGCAAACAGCCAGCCAGGACGACACTGCGACGAGTCCGGTGCCCGTCAACCCTGTACCCGCCGATGCCGTGCCCCAGGTGCCCAGCTCGGCGTACGCCGACAACGAACTGATCGATTCGCTCAAACAAGCTGGTTTGTTCAATGACTGGGTTGATGCTGCGAGCGTTTCACCCGAAGCAGCGTTGGTCTTGGTTGTTTCATCCGGACCGTACGAGACCGAGCGCGCAGGTTTTCTTGAACACGTCGATCGCTTTGTCGAACGTCGTGATCAGATCGCCGAGCGCGCCGCATCGATCGATGCGCTCGAACAGGACATTGACGTTTTGCAACAGTTGACGCGAGACCTGAGACGCGTCGTCGTTACGAACACTCCGAGCGCCACGCTGTCTTTTCCCGCAACCGACGCCGAACAAGTGCGGCTCGCACTCGACACGGTGATCGGCGA
>JBDNHG010000617.1:0-3852 GCA_041688925.1 Acidimicrobiales bacterium
GTGGTCAGACCCTTTTCCTGGAGGATCCTGGCCATAACCGGAAACGCAGTAACCGACAGCATGGCCCCCACGAACAGTGTGAAGCCAAGCCGATTCGGCGAGGTGAGGGTTCCGAAGCCGGGCACGAAATCGGCGTTCCACAGGATGGGGGTGATGGCGAAGGCCAATGCAACCGGCAGCGCAACTGCGCCGAACGACACGAGACCGATGCCCTTCTCTTTGCCTGCCAGCGAACGAGCGTTGACTTCGATCCCGACCAGAAACATGAAGAAGATCAATCCGATTTGACCAAGTGTGCTGAGAGCGCCCCGGGCCTGAACGGGGAACAAGCACGAGGAGACGCTGGCGACAAAGTTGGACCCATCGGCGTTGGTAGCCGGGTTCATCATATCGCAATGCAAGAACTCAGGCGGGTTCGTCAGCGCAAAGATTTTCGGGCCGAGTAGCGATGGCCCAAGCAAGATGCCGGCGATGATCTCGCCGACCACGCCGGGCTGGCGAAGACGGCGGGCCGCCGCGCCACACAGGCGAGCAGCGATCAGAATCAGCACAATGTCGAGCAGCACGAACGCAACCACAAGGCTCGGCGGGGCGCCCGAAGGCATCAACGGACCACCGACTTGGCTCAGGATCTGATGCACCGCCACCCCATACCTTCGATGCTCACTGGGTCACTCGACGTCGGCAGTGTAGATCACAATGTGCGTAGCGGATTTGTGAGCCCCAATTGTCCTGGCGCCAGGCGCCAGGACAATTCGAGTCGTTGACTTCTGAACCCAGGGCGAGCGCTAGTGGTCCGTCTCGACTTCGGCGGCTCCGGCATCGCCAGATCCGGATTGGTCACGAGCGTGGCGATTGCGGGTGGCTGTGAGCACGCCGTAGTTCGCCACCACGAACGGCACGACGAACGTCGATACCGTCTTGATCCAGGTCCCCGTGGTCGCATCGCCGGCCATCACTACATCGAGTTGGTTGATGGCGAACAGGACCGTGCCGACCACCAGGGCCACGCCAATGGTCCGCACCAGGTTGCGCCGGCCGCCAACGATCTGAGCAGCCTGGCCCAGCGTTGACCAGGTGATGACACCGTCGTCGGTCCCTGCGCGCACCATGCCAAGGTAGCAGCGGCGTTCCGTGTGGCTTCTACCGACCTCGGCCTGAGCCATGGTCGAGGAAAGGTGGCACACTTGCCGCATGAAGAAACTGCTTGTTGCGAACCGTGGCGAAATCGCCATTCGAGCGTTCCGGGCGGCATACCAGCTCGACATAAAGACGGTCGCCATCCACACCGCCGAGGACCGCAACAGCCTGCACCGCCTCAAGGCAGACGAGGCGTACCAGATTGGCGAACCTGGCCGTCCAGTGCGGGCCTATCTCGACCCTGCGGCGATCGTCGAGGCAGCGCTTCAGGCCGGAGCCGACGCCATCTACCCCGGCTACGGGTTTCTCTCCGAGAGCCCTGATTTCGCCGAGTCCGTCATCGCCGCCGGGCTTACGTTCGTCGGGCCATCGGTTCGGGCCCTCGAGCTGACCGGCAACAAGCAGCGGGCACGCGACGCCGCCGAAGAAGCTGGCCTGCCGGTGCTGCAACAGTCGCCTGCGCTCACCCCTGACAGCGATCTCGTGGCGCTCAGCGAAGCGATTGGATTCCCGCTGTTCGTCAAGGCGGCAGCCGGTGGCGGCGGCCGCGGCATGCGACGAGTCGAACAGCCATCGGAGTTGGCCGAAGCGGTCGATGCCGCCATGCGCGAGTCGCTCAGCGCCTTCGGCGACGACACCGTCTTCCTCGAAGAAGCAATGACCGATGTGCGCCACATCGAGGTGCAGATCCTGGGCGACAATACCGGCAATATCGTCCACCTCTACGAGCGCGATTGTTCTGTGCAACGACGTTTCCAGAAGGTCGTCGAAATCGCGCCTGCTCCCCACCTGACCGCCGAACAGCGTGAGGCGCTCACGACCGACGCCGTCAAATTCGCTCGCCACATCAACTTTGTGAACGCCGGCACCGTCGAGTTCCTGGTCGACACCGAAGGTCGCCATGTCTTCATCGAGATGAACCCTCGCATCCAGGTCGAACACACCGTGACCGAAGAGGTGACCGAGGTCGATCTTGTCGAAGCCCAACTGCGCATCGCCGCCGGCGAAACGCTTGCCGACCTCGGCCTCGAACAAGACAACATCGCGCTGCGCGGTTTTGCGTTGCAGTGCCGCATCACTGCCGAGGACCCGGCGAACGACTTTCGCCCCGATACAGGTCGGCTGCTCGCCTACCGCACACCGGGTGGCGCCGGTGTACGCCTCGATGGCAGCGGCGGTTTCGTCGGCCACGAGATCACGCCGTACTTCGACTCATTGATCGTGAAACTCACCTGCCGAGGCCGCTCGTTCGACGACGCAGTGCGCCGCGCAGAACGATCGCTCGCCGAGTTCCGTGTCCGCGGGGTCGCCACCAACTTGGCATTCCTTCAGGCGGTGCTGGCCAACGAAGACTTCCGGGCCGGTGGCGTGACGACGACCTTCATCGACGAGCGGCCTGAACTGACCTCGGCGGCTGTTGGAGCCGACCGCTCGACCCGCCTGCTGCGCTACCTCGGCGATATCACAGTCAATCGTCCCCACGGGCCAGCGCCTACCGAACTCGATCCTCATACCAAGCTGCCGGTCGTCACCGGAACCCCACCTGAGGGAAGCAAGCAGCTCCTCGACAGGCTCGGCCCCCAAGGGTTTGCTGCCGCGCTTCGTGAGCAGACAGCGCTCGCCGTCACCGACACCACGCTTCGTGATGCACACCAGTCGATCCTGGCCACCCGGGTGCGCAGCATCGACCTGACTCGCGGCGCCGAAGCCATCGCCCACGCTTCGCCCCAACTGCTCAGCCTCGAATGCTGGGGTGGCGCCACGTTCGACGTTGCGCTGCGCTTCTTGCACGAGGACCCATGGAAGCGGCTCGAGGCATTGCGGATCGCTGCGCCGAATCTTTGTCTGCAGATGCTCATCCGCGGCCGTAATGCCGTGGGCTACTCGCCCTATCCCGACGTCGTTGCACGCACCTTTGTCGCCGAAGCACATCGCACCGGCGTCGACATCTTCCGGGTGTTCGATGCGTTCAACGACATCGAGCAGATGCGACCCGCGATCGAAGCCGCCATCGAGGTCGGAGCCGTCGCCGAGGGCACCATCTGCTATTCCGGCAATCTCACCGACCCTGCCGAAGATCTCTACACGCTCGACTATTACCTGGGCGTCGCCGAGAATCTCGTCGATGCCGGCGCCCACATCCTGTGTGTCAAAGACATGGCCGGCCTGTTGCGAGCACCGGCGGCCACCAAGCTGATCACCGCTCTGCGCGAACGTTTCGATGCACCGGTGCACCTGCACAGCCATGACACCGCTGGAGGCCAGCTCGCCACCTATGTGGCCGCAGCCAACGCCGGTGTCGATGCCGTCGACGGTGCGGCTCCCCCGCTATCGGGCATGACCAGCCAGCCATCACTCTCGGCCATCATCGCTGCCACCCAACACACCGAACGGGACACCGGCTTATCGCTCGACGCCGTCGGCCAACTCGAGCCCTATTGGGAAGCCGTGCGGGCGCTGTACAAGCCGTTCGAAGCGGGATTGAGCGCACCAACGGGCACCGTGTACAGCCACGAGATTCCCGGCGGTCAGCTGTCGAATCTGCGTCAGCAGGCCATCGCTCTTGGTCTCGGACACCGTTTCGAGGAGGTCGAGAATCTCTATGCAGCATGCAACGTATTACTCGGCCGACCAATCAAGGTCACACCGAGCTCCAAGGTCGTTGGTGACCTGGCGCTGCACCTCGTCGCCTCTGGCGTTTCGCCAAAACAA
>JBDNHG010000618.1:0-3420 GCA_041688925.1 Acidimicrobiales bacterium
GACATGCTTCGCCTCACCTGGGACGCCGCCCCGTGTGAAACCTTCGAAAGCGTCGTCCTTGATCTCGACGACGACTACGCCAATGTCCTGATTCGGGTGACCGTCGATATCGAGACTTGCCCGCCCGGCGGGTTCACCGAAACAACGGTCGATCTCGGCGAACCGTTTGGCGATCGTCAGGTCTGGGACAAAGCATTCGGCGACACCGTGGCGCTCACGCCAACATCTTGAGACTGCCTCAGCGCAGCGTGTTCAGGACATCCCAATAGGTGGGGAACGTCTTGTCGACGCACCCCGGATTGGTGATGTCGATGCCCGGTGTCATCAACCCGGTGATGGCGAAACTCATGGCCATGCGATGGTCGTGATAGGTCTTGATCGACGCTGGCTGCGGCGTGCCCGGTTCGATCATGAAGCCATCGGGTTCTTCGACGGCCTTGATGCCCATCCGCTGCAACTCGGTGACGACCGCGCCGATGCGGTCGGTCTCTTTCTTGCGAATGAAACCAATTCCGGTCACACGCACCGGACCGTCGGCGAACGGAGCGATCGCTGCCAGGGTCTGGGCGGTGTCGCTTATCTGTGACATGTCGACGTCGATACCTCGCAACGAACCGGTGCCTCTGACCTCGATGTAGTCGTCGGCGATGGTGACTTCGGCGCCCATCTGAGCGAGCACTTCGACGAAGCCGACATCGCCTTGCAGCGCGCCTCGGCCAAGCCCAGCGATCTTGACCCGCCCGGCCGACACGGCAGCGGCGGCGAAGAAGTACGACGCTGCCGAGGCATCAGGTTCGATCGTGTAGCTCGTGGCCCGGTAGCCCACGCCAGGAGCAACGACGAATTGGTTTGGTGACGGCTGCTCGACCTCGGCTCCGAATGAACGCATGACGGCGCAGGTCATGTCGAGATAGGGCCGAGACACGACCTCGCCGTCGAGATCGAGCAGCAAACCTTTGGGCGTGCCGGGCGCGGCCAGCAAGAGGCCTGAAGCGAATTGGCTGCTGACCGACGCGCCGAGGCTCAATGAACCGCCAACGAACCCACCGCGCAGATTGATCGGCAGCGAATCAGGAGCGATCGTGACATCCAGCGTGCGCAACGCTGCAACCGTCTCGCCCATAGGCCGGGCTCGCATCTCGGGGGCCCCGTCGATGATGTAGATGCCGGTGCCCCGCGCTGCCAGCGGCGTCGCAAAACGCGCCGTGGTTCCCGACATCCGCACGTCGATGGTGATCGGCCCAGCGGTCAATGCGCCGCCGGTTCCGATGATCGAATAGCTGTCGGGCTCGGCCCCATCCTCGCTGCGCAGAGCCTGGACCTTGGCGCCGAGCGCTTGAATCACGCCGAGCATGGCCTGGGTATCGTCGGCGTCGAGCACGCCTCGCAGTTTGCTGGTTCCGTCTGCCAGAGCAGCCGCCACGAGGGCCCGGTTCGTGATCGACTTGGAACCGGGGACGACGACGTCGGCGTCTAGAGGGCCTTCGAGCGGGTCGATCAGCATGCGTGCGACGCTAGCGCGGCCATGCCGCTCGCCACGGCGCAATTACGAGCGTTGGGGCCGACGGTCAGACGAGAGCGTCGAGTACCCGGTCTGCGATCTCGGGGCGTGAAACGATAAATCCCGGGGCGACCGCCCGGCTCTTGTTGTACACCAGTGGCTTTCCGGCGGCATCGGTGACACGCAACCCTGCGCACTCTGCGACGATTGCGGGGGCACAGACGTCCCACTCCCACAGCGGACCGGCATGCACGTAGGAATCGGCCTGGCCGGTCACGACCAGCATTGCCTTGACCCCGGCAGAACCGCACGTGATGAGATCGGCGTCGAGCGCTTCGGCGACACGAACGCCGTCGATGCGAACCCGCGAGCGGCCGGTGACGATGATGGGGCGTTTTCTATCGACCTCGGGAACCACCGGAGGCATGGCCGTGCTGAAGACCATGCCAATCGCCGGCAGCGATACCGCAGCGGCGAGGCCAGCGCCAGACTCGGTCAGTGCGACGTGAACCGCCCATTCGTCAGAACCCCGACCGAAGTCGCTCGAGCCGTCGAGCGGGTCGACGATCCAGACGCGTTCATGGTTCAGGCGATGACCATCGTCGTGGCCTTCCTCGCTCAGCACCCCATCGTCGGGACGCCGAATGCGCAGAGCTTCCATCAGCAAGGTGTGAGCTTCGGCATCACCCTGTTCTTCGGGCCACCAGCCGCCCCACTCGCCATTGCGCATCAGCCGGTCGCGTAATGCGACGAGGTGCTCGCCTGCCTCGGATGCCATGGCGGCCGCCACAACATGGTCGTTGGCAGAGCCATGCTCATTCGCAGAGGCGCGGTCATTCGCAGAAATCTCGATCAGGCCAAGCTACCGCATCGTGGCAACCGCACGTGTGCCGGCCGTCGCTGCGAGCGAACGCCTGAGCTAACTTGTGCACGTGGCACGACAGAAAACAGGCGTAGGCGCCAAAGAGTGGAAACTCGACACCGACGGCGATGGCCTCGGTCTCGACGACTTCGTGAACCGTCTCGACTCGTTCCAGATGCTTCGCAAATCAAGCGGCCATGACGTCGACGAGGTGCTCGCCGAACTCGGGGCGACCAGCGAGGTTGACCGAGAGATCATGCTGCAACTCGGTGCGAAACGGCCGCTGGGACATCCGGAACGATTCGAAGAAGCCCATGGGCTTGCGGTCCGTTCGCTCGAGGTAGTCGACCGAAACGGGCATCGCTCGATCCGGTGCACCACCTGGGGTTTCTTTCGCACGTCGTGCGATTTTTGGTGCAGATCGTGACCCAGTTCATCGTGCGCAGCTACATCGGCAGCGTCATCGATGGCATGTACCGGCTGTACGAACGCCGCGAGGCAGCCTCGCCGGCCGACTGGGAACACCTGCCCATGCTCACCTGAGCTCGCATTCACACCGCCCGCATCCGGCCTGGGCTCAAACGCAGCAAGCTCGCGTTGCCTGCGTTCCTGTTCGGTGGCGCCATCCTCTCTCCGCTCATTGGTGTGGTGCAGAGCGTGATCACCAGCTTCAAGAACGAGGCGCTGCGCATCGTGCTGTTGGTCGTGCTGTTCCTGGTGCTGACCGGCATCTCGTGGGTGCTCGTCAAGGGAAGCGCTGTGGCCCGGCGTCGCATACGGCTGACGGCTGAAGAACCAATAAAGGCCCTCTGCGAGGTCATCGGCCGCTGCGGGGGCCCTCCGGGCAATATGAGCACGCTCTTCGCGGTGATCTCGCTGGTGCTGACGATCGCCTCATTGGCGGTCGTTGCCTACGGACTTATCGACGTTCTCACGTAACGTGGTGGGGCGTGACCCCTTATATCGAGCCGCTCCCCCACCTCCGCCGCAGACGCCGATTCGATTTGCCACGGCTGGTCGGACGTATCTCGAAAGGTGTCGCCAAGATCGACGCTCA
>JBDNHG010000619.1:0-6520 GCA_041688925.1 Acidimicrobiales bacterium
ACCCCACTGCCAGGCAGCGAAAATCCGCTGTTCGTCAACCAACGGGTCAACAAGCCACTACTTCACGGCTCACCCGCGTTCGAACAGCACGAGCTCGAAACCCTCGCCGAATCGTTCGACGCCGACGAGGTGCTGCTGGTGACGATCACCTACGACCACGCGGCTCGTGTCCGAAGTTATGAACTCATCGCTGACGCCTTTGGCCTCGCTGGCCCACCCACATAATCAGCTCACGCTGGTCAATCTGCGACGGTAACGGCTGGATAGAAGGCTACGTAGTTGGTGATATTGGTCGCCTTCTCCATTGGTTCGGCGTAATACCACGCTGCGGCGTCGGCGGACTCGTCGCCGACAGACACCGTGTAGTAGTTGGCCGTGCCCTTCCAGCTGCACACGCTGGTTCGATCGTGCTCGCTGAAGTACTCAGACTTGTTCGACGCGGGCGGGAAGTAGTGGTTTCCTTCGACGACGATTGTTTCGTCGCTCTGGGCGATTACTTGTCCATTGAATGTTGCTGAGGCCATAACAGAAGCTAACCCGGCTGGTGCCTCGACTGTTCCCGCAGATAGGCACAGGATCTCCAGGTAGTGCCTCGCCTGTTCCCGCGGCATTATTAGCTGGTGAAGCTCGGCATCTTGTCGCGTGCCCCGCGCAGCTACAGCACCCAACGCCTACGCACGGCGGCAATCGACCGTGGCGTCGAACCAACGCTCTACGACACATTGCGTTTTTCGATCGATCTCAGCCGTGATGATCCCAATGTCACCTATCGCGGTCGAGACATCGACGACGTCGACGCGATCTTGCCCCGCATCGGCGCATCGATCACGTTCTATGGCATCTCGGTGGTGCGTCAGTTCCAGGCGATGGACGTGTACACGCCGAATACCGCTGACGGCATCGCGAATAGTCGTGACAAGTTGCGGTCGATGCAAATCCTTTCGCGCCACGAAATCGATATTCCCTCCACGACGTTCGTCCGCGAACGCAGCGATATCCGCTCGGCAATCGATCGGGTTGGCGGTGCGCCGGTCATCATCAAGACACTCGAAGGAACACAAGGAATCGGTGTCATCCTCGCACCTGATCTGAGGGTCGCCGAGGCCGTCATCGAAACGTTGCAGAGCACGAATCAAAACGTGCTCATCCAACGCTTCGTTGCTGAGAGCCGGGGCAGCGACCTACGAGCCATCGTCGTTGGTGACCGTGTCGTGGCAGCGATGCGCCGCAGTGCCAGGGGCGATGAATTCCGTTCGAATGTGCACCGCGGGGGCACGACCGAAGCAGTCAGACTCGATGCCGAAGAACGTGAAGTTGCGCTACGTGCCGCGCAGACCCTGGGTTTGACTGTGTGTGGCGTCGACATGCTCGAAGGCAAAGATGGCCCGCTTGTGATGGAAGTCAACTCGAGCCCTGGCTTGCAAGGAATCGAGCAGGCGACCGGTCTTGATGTCGCCGGCGCGATCATCGACCATGTTGTGTCCAACGTGAACTTCCCCGACCTCGATGTTCGTCAGCGACTCAGCGCGGCGACCGGTTACGGCGTGGCCGAAATCCATGTCGATGATGACAGCGCGATCGACGGCGTCACGCTTGCCGAGTCTGGTTTGCGAGATCGAGACATCACCGTGTTGGTGATCGAGAACGACTTCGGCGTGGTGCCGAACCCATCGAGCGAATGGGTTCTCAATGCTGGCGATCGGCTGTTGTGCTTTGGCCGGCTCGACGAAATGCGAACCGTGGCACCCGTCAGGCGAGCCCGCCGAGGTCGCATCCGGCCGCTGCCAGATCACCCGTTGCACTAGTCATAGGCTCCCTGGCCGAGCCAAACCATTACTGTTCAGGTAACGATGACGAACACTTCGGGCGAACCGCCAATGCAGCAAGACGCGCCCACACCAGAGGACCCTCACGACGTGCCCCAGACCCCCATCGAGCAATCTGGCGCACAAGACGAGCCGGCCATGAGTTCGACGACTACCTCGGCGCCGAAGAAGCGCCTCGCCAAGAAGAGCGCAGTGACCAACGCAGCCGCAGAACCGAAACCCGTCAAAGCAGCCCCGAAGAAAAAGGCCGTAGCCAAGACGACCACAGCAAAAACAGCCGCTGCCAAAGAGACCACGACGACGGCAACGGTAAACGCGAAGAAGGCGACGGCAAAGAAGCCAGCGGCGCCGAAACCAGCAGCAACCAAGACCACAGCGAAGAAGGCCGCGGCCACCAGAACTGCGAGCAAGGCCAAGACTGGCGCCCTCGAATCCGAGATCAAGCGCAAACGGCCAACAGCTCCGAAACGTGCGCCATTCGAAATTGCCGGAAACCGGGTCACGCCGGGCAAACGAATGCGTATGGAGTTGCCGATCGGCAATCTCATGAGCGGCACGCCCGTCGCACTGCCCCTGATCGTCGTGCACGGCAAGAAAGATGGCCCTGTCGTTTGGCTGAGTGCCGCCATCCACGGTGACGAGATTTGCGGTGTCGAAATAATCCGACAGGCGCTCGACGCAATCAACGCCGCAACGCTGGCTGGCACCGTCATAGCGGCACCCGTCGTCAACGTACACGGGTTCAACACCAGCGACCGCTACCTTCCCGACCGCCGCGACCTCAACCGCAGTTTCCCTGGTTCAGTGCGGGGTTCGCTTGCCTCGCGCATCGCCTACCTCTTCATGAAAGAGATAGTCAAACGATCAGATGTGGGTATCGACCTACATACCGGCTCCGACCTGCGCACAAACCTGCCCCAGATCCGGTGCGATATCGACAACGCGCCCACGGTCGAGCTCGCCGAGGTATTCGGCGCACCCATCATCATCGATGCTCGACTGCGCGACGGTTCGCTACGCCAGGCGACGGTCGAAGCCGGCAAGATCATGCTGCTGTTCGAAGGCGGCGAAGCCAGCCGGTTCGATCCTGCGGCCATTGCAACCGGCACGACGGGCGTGTTGCGCATACTCAACCATCTCGGCCTCACCGACATCGATACGCCGGTCGCACAGCGCCCTCTCTACTCGCGATCGACGAGCTGGAGCCGAGCATCCAACAGCGGCATCGTGCACCTCGACGCCCATCTCGGCGAACTGGTGATCGCAAAACAGCAGCTCGCCACGATCTATGACCCGTTCGGCAAGGCGCTCGGCAAGATCAAAGCCAAACAAGATGGCATCGTGATCGGCCATACCCAAGCACCGCTCGTCAACCGCGGCGATGCAATCTCTCATGTCGCTCGCATGCTCACCGAACCACCCACGCCGGGGCAGGCCGAGCCCGGCATGATTGACGCCGAAGACGGCTGAATCACCATCCCGCAAATCGGCGAACCCGACCGATAGGCGACACGTCGCTTGCAGGGATTCTCGACCTACCCGCTGACCCTCCGGGGATTCAGCGGCTGGCAGTGGGCTCGTTGTCAGTCCGCGGTGACAACGGTGGGCCGTCTGCCTGCAGACAACATGTCGACCATCTGCGACGCTGTTTGGGGTCGTGCGATCAGGTAGCCCTGACACATGCGCACCCCGTGGGCGAACACTGTCGCGAGCTGCTCCATTGTTTCGATGCCCTCGGCCACCACGGTGAGGTTCTTGTCGGTGCAGATGCGTATCAGTGCGTCGAGTACGACCTCGTCGCCGAGCCAACACTGATCGAGTTTGGCGATTTCGACTCCGTCGCTCAGCAAACGGTCGAAGTTCGATCGCTTCAGACCCAAGTCGTCGATCGCAAACCGGAAGCCAGCGCGCTTGAGCTGTTGCGCTATGTCGGCGGGAAGGTCGTCGGCTTCTTCTGAGAGTTCGAGGACGACAGACGACGGGTCGACCCCGGCGTTAGCCGCTGTATCTGACAAGGACTCGGCCAGGCTCGGGTCGCGCATAGACGCCGGTGACAGGTTCAGTGCCAGCAAGAACTCGTCGTTGACCAAACCAGAAAGTCGCCACTCGCTCATGTCTCGCATCGACATCATGGCAATCGAACGATCGATCTCGCGCGCATACCGATGACTCAGCACCTCGGTCAGGAACTCTGCCGGCATGCGCAACGACCCGTCCGTGGCCCGAATGCGCACCAGGGCCTCAACGGCTTGCAGGCGCGTCTCCGTTGGTGACAAGAGTTCGACGATGGGCTGGTAGTGCACTTCGATTCGTCCGTCGGAAAGTGCTGCTTCGACCAGTCGTGCCGTCTCAGGCTCGATCATTCGTGATTTGCGATTCGCCTGCTTTTCTTCGAACATCTTGGCATCGGCATCATGCAGTAGCTGGTCGAGATCGTCGCCGCTGAAGGCCGTTGCCACGCCCACGCTGCACGCGATCGGATGCGGACCAACGCTGGTGTTGATCGGCTGCGTGAACAACGAACGAACCCGATGAGCGAGCGTATTGATCGTCGCCGGGTCGGCATTTCTGAGAACGACCGTGAACTCGTCGCCGCCCCAGCGCGAGATCAAAACGTCGTCGCCCACCAAACGGCGCAGCCGATTCGCAACCGCAGCCAATACTTCGTCGCCGACAGCGTGACCCCAGAGATCGTTGACGAGCTTGAAGTCATCGAGGTCGAGGAACAACAAGGAGACCGACTGGTCATCATCAGTGTTCAGGCTGTCTCGGATCATCGCGGTCATGTGCTGACGATTGAAAATGTTCGTCAGTTCATCGTGTGTTGCCTGGTAGCGGAGCCGCCGTTCGGCGTCGTTGCGCATGCGGATGTCGAACTCGAGGTCGGCGGCCAAACGATCGATGCCTCGGGCCACTTCGCCGATCTCGTCTTGCATCCGATCGTCGATGGGGCTGGTGTAGTCGCCCGCAGCGACCCGGTCTGCGGCCATTGCGGTGTCGCGGATGCGTCGTACCAGCGGCCGCAACAAGAGCGCCCAACCAAACAACAAGGCCGTGATTGCCAACAAGGCGCCAACGAGGACGAGGGTGCGGATCGACGTCGAGACAACGAATGCCTCAGACGAATCCATGCGCAGGACAAGCCCCCAACCCGTCTGGTCGATCGTCTGACCGGCAAAGACCGACTCGACGCCGCGATAGTCACGACCCTCGTCGACAAACGCAGTGGTTGCAGTGAGCGAACGGCTGACCGGCTCATCAGGCCCGTTTGGGTCGATGAGACCAAAGCCGTTCTCGACGAAACGAAGGTCGGAAATGTATTGCGCTTGCCCGCCAGGGCTGCGCTGCACAAGAAACGCTTCGGTCGATGCGCCGAACTCACGATGAACTTCGAGCAGATCGACGATGGGAGCTATGCCGACCTCAGACAACAACGCGCCGACCAGCCGACCATCGGCCCGTGTGATTGGTGTGACGAGTCCGACCCGGTCGTCGCCGGGGCCGACCCGAAACGCCGAGCCAAAGGTTACATCGCCACCAGCGAGCACCCGATCGACGATCGACGAGGTCGATGGCTCCCAGGTATAGCCGCCCGACTGGCCCAGCAATTGCCCGTCGAGCCCGACGACGCGAGCCTCGATGACCGCTGTTCCTGCACCGAGCGACGCGTCGCGAATTGCGTTGGCAACCTGGTCGAGTGGACGATTGGATTCTGGGTCGACCGGATCGAATCCGGCCTGGCCCTCAATCGTGTCTCCGGGTTCGGCTTGCTGGACCTGATCGGTGAGAATCTGGACGAAGGTGGCTCGTGAGAGCCGCTCGGCATCGACCGTGTAGCTGTCGAGCTCGTGCGAGATCCTGCTGGCCTCGAGACGCTGGAAGTTTGTCAGCTCGCCGACGAGCCGGTCAGTAATGCGATTCTCGACGATGCCGGTCGAAATGATAGCGACAGACAACAGCGGCACAATCGCGATCACCAGCCAGGTGAAAATACGCCCACGTATGCCTTTCGTCATGACCCATACCTATCGGCATAAATGAGTGGACCTTGAGGGGTGGCGGCCGATAGGCCCGAAGCAGCGCCGCACGTCAGCGGGGAGGGCGAGGAATGAGAACCGGCACGTTCTGCACATAGGTCTGATAGTCGGCATCATCGCCCCAGCGTTTGAGGCCGCGGCGTTCAAGAGCAGGAACGCCCGAAATCTTGGTGAGCAGCAACGCAACAAAAGCCGGCGATATCAAGGCGATGAATTCACGACCATCGAAAGCCGGCAATGCAATCAGTGCCATGCCCGTCCACAACGTGATCTCGCCGAAATAGTTGGGATGCCGCGACCAGGCCCAGATTCCGGTCGAGATGAAGCGGCCATGGTTGGCTGGGTCTTTCTTGAACACCGACTTCTCGGTGTCGGCACGAACTTCGATCGCGAACCCTGCGGCCCACACCACCAGCCCGACCACGGTCAAAACACCAAACGGGGCCTCGTCGGCAGAGGTGATTGCCGTCCATGCCGCCAAGGCGGTGGGCGACACCCACAGACCCTGAAGCGTCCAGGTTTCGAACAGGCGCAGCGGGTTCGACCGAATGCGGTTGAAGCGGCCGTCGACGCCACCATCGGCTTGAATGCGCCGGAACAGAAACGAGCCCAGTCGGGCGGCCCACGCAATGATCAGACCAGCCATGATCCACGAGG
>JBDNHG010000620.1:0-7379 GCA_041688925.1 Acidimicrobiales bacterium
ACCAGCTTCGCCCACGAACTCGGTCGCGTCGGTCTGAACCGAGTCGACGTCGGCGAATTCTCGGCTGACCAACTGGTCGAGCTGATCGGCATGCATCATCCTTCCTCGACATCGAAACAGCGACACGACTTCGCGACCACGCTGACCGAACGGCGCGCCGCGCTGCCAGCAATCGCCCACGAACTCATTCGGTTTGCTGACCCAGACACGCTCGCCGTCACCGACCGAACCGTCGCCGACCGCCAGCCCGACCTGTGGGCCGAACGGGTATCGCCAGCTGCCCGCCGCGTCGCCGCCATAGCCGCGGTCGTTGGCATGCGGTTCCGGCTTCCGGCAGTCGCTGCCCTATGCGAACTAGAAATCGAACCACTCGTCGAAGCCGTCGACCAACTGCTCGACGCCCGGGTCTTGGCTGCCGAGCAGCGACCCGACGAGTTCAGCTTCCGCCATGTGCTCATCTACGCCGACTTCGACGGCGTGCTGAACCGAGGCGAGCGCCGACGTCTGCACCTCGTCGCAAGCGAGCTAGCCGAACGTTCGGGCGATGTGCATGCCCATGCGCACCACATGGTCGAGGCCGGAGCGCTCGTCGACAACGAACAGATCGTCGACGCAGTTTTGGCCTCGGCCCGCAGATTCAAAGCGCAGGGGTCGCATCGAGAAGCGGTCGAAACGTTCACCCACGCCCGCCAGATCGGCGACAGCGAATTGAGCGTCGACGACCTTTTGAGCTTCGCCGCCGCGGTCTCGCGCAGCGGCGGCGACGATTGGGACCTGCGCACGACAGCGTTCGACCTCGCTCACGCCGACGGCGACGCCGATCTGTGCCTCGACGTCGCGCTCAGCGGCGCGCTGCGAACCGAAGACGCCATGGGCCAACCCCGCCGCGTCGCCATGCTCGAACGCATCGACACGGCGCCGCTATCGCCGTCCCGACGAGTCGTGCACTCGGCTGCGCTGGCTCGTGAGCTCGGTCTGCTTGGCCTTCATGACGAGGCGATCACCACGGCGACTGGCGCCGTCGACCATGCCACGACGCCCGATGATCGCTTCGCCGCCTGGCTCGGCGCGTGGGCATCGTGCCGAGCGCTTCCTCCAGACCAGTGGCCTGTACTGCCGGCCGATCGAGACCAGGTCGTTGATCCCGCACACGTGTCGAGGGTGGCCCAAGTCGATTGCGCCAGGGCACTATTGCTGGGCGATGCAGCGGCGGCGCGCCGTTGGCATCTGGTGTTTGCCTCGCACGGCTTCACCCAGGCGGATCCGTTGCGCCGATGGCATGCAGCGCTGATCGAGGCCACCCTGTCGTTCGTCGACGGCCGTTGGGATGACCATCGTCGCCAGGCCGATGCAGCGTTCGCCGAAGCATCGGATCAGGCCGTGATCGCTGCGTTCAGCACCCGGGTGGCGCAAGAGTTCGTGCTGCAGTGGGTCGTCGGGCAACACGGCGCGCTGCTTCCGCAATTCGAAACCGCACCGCCAGACGTGCAAGCGTCACTGCTCGCTCGGGCAGCCCACGCCATAACCCTCGCCGAACACCCCGAGCGCCGTGCTCAGGCGACAGCCCAGATCGCTGCCTTGGCGTTAGATGCTGAGACCCATCGCTCTCCGTTGTCGCCATCGGCAGCGGCGATCTTGGCATCAGCTCCCGCCGAGTGCCTGTCGACTGATACCAAGCAGCGTCTGCGCAACGTGCTGACACCGTTCAACGGAACCGCGCTCGTTGTCGGAGCCACGCTGTCGCATCTGGGGCCGGTCAGCTGGTCACTTGCCCGCTTGGCCGATAACTCCAGCGACCGAGTCGAGCTTCTGCACCAAGCGTGCGCCGAGGCAGAACGTTGGCACTTGCGACTCTGGCGCGTCGTCTGTCTGCGCGAACTTGCTGCGGCGGCTGAGACGCCCGATGCGCTCAGCAAGGCGAGATCGCTGGCCGCAGGCACCTCGCTCGAGATCCTGCTGTGACCTGCTGAGCAGGTGACGGGGCTGTCTGTCACGGCAGCGCGAGACAAGGAGTCATCACCGCGCTTCCGCACGCTGCCTTCCTGACATACCATCACGACGATTACGAGGCAGTGGAGAACTTCGTCGACCGCTACGGAACGCTCTTCGACGCGGTCTACACGCGAGGGGTCACCGAGGGTGACGACTTCGTGGCATCACCATCTGACGACCTGATCATCGCCTCGGTCCGAAACCGCTATTTGCTCGATGCATCGCTGGTCATCGTGTTGCTCGGCGAATCGACATGGTCGCGACGATTCATCGACTGGGAGATAGCAGCAGCGCTCGGTGGCCCGCACGGCGAGCCACTTGCCGTTGCCGCATTCACCATCGGCGAGCCATCGGCCACCAAGCTGCCGCCCCGCCTCGCCACGTTGGCACCGTGCCCAGCCACCGTCCACTGCCTGCCCACCAGCGACGAGCAGTTGCTCGGCGCAATCGCATCGACCCTCACCCGCCAGGGTGTGCCAGCCAGCTCAACACCCCTGTTACGAACCGACATCCGCCCGTAGCCATCGGCTCAGCGCTCTGTCACAGCACGCCTATACAAGGTCGTATGAACACGTTCAACAGTGGTGGTACGCCAGGTGCATGGTCCAGCTGGTGCCTGATCACGAGCTCGAGCGTCACGCCCTATCAGGCATCAGACCGACTTCCGCCCCGCAGCACCAGCGGCGGGCGAGTCGCCACAAGCAGGGCCGGCCAATGAAGCGTCGCTGGAAGTGGATTGCCGCATTGCTCGGCATTGGAGCCTGTGCATCCAACGAACCCGTCGATCCAGTGGAGACACAGGGGTTCATAGGTACGCCTGCACCAGAAGTCGATCAGTCGCCAACCAGCACCACACCAAGTGCGGACGCCACCTCACTTCCCGCGACGGCGCCGCCTATCGCTGCGACCGCCACATCCATTCCCGCGACCGCAACCCGTGTCCCGGCGACAGCCACTGCGGTTGCGGCAACCGCCACCGCGGTGCCACCCACCGCTGTTCCCCCAACAGCAGTACCGGCCACCCCGGTGCCACCCACTGCAATTCCTGCTCCGCCGACCGCGACCCCGGTTCCGCTGCCGACCGCTACACCGATCCGTGCCGTGTACTACGCCAACTGCAGCGAAGTCCGTGCCGCTGGGGCGGCGCCTATCATGGCGGGTCAGCCTGGGTACGGCTCTCATCTCGATCGATCGACATCATCGAGGTGTATCCCGCTGCGTCGCTCGCGGTCTGGGGTCACGACGTGCAGGCTGGGTGGGCTTCCTTCATCGAAGCTTTCGACCTGCACGGCGATGGACTCGACACTGCCAATTCAAATCAACGAGACGCCGTCGTTTGCGCAGTCACCGCACGCCGCTTCCACGATCTGAACACCTACACCGCCGATCAACAAACCGTGACCTCGGCTGACGGATGCGCCTTCGACGGCATCACATTCAATCTCGCCGCCGCTGCCACCGAGGGCTGGATCCAACTTCCCCGACCAGACTCGCAGCCAACGCCAAGCACCACTGTGCAGGCTACGAACGGTTACCGCACAGCCACGCAGCCTTGACAGCATGCGGAAGAATGCCGCTCGAGGGCTGCCTTCCAGGCGAGACGTTCCCGGCTAACGAGGCCCGTCGTCATGCGAACTCAGAAGCGGTGGATTCTGGTCAAGCCTCTGAACCAATCGAGGCAAGCCAGTCGCGCAGGTCGTGCATCTACGTCATGCCGATCTCGTGCTGCATCGGGTACTCGCGGTATGTGTGCTCGACCCCGTGCGCCTCGAAGGTGTCGTGGGTCGAACGACCGCTGTCGATGGTGACCACCGGATCGTCAGTGCCGTGGTGGATGAGCACTTCGGGAAGCGAGTCCTGGCTTGTCGCCTGCTCGAAGACATAGTCGAGCCCTTCGACCTTGGTGAGCCTTCCTGATAGGCAGGCGATTGCGACAGGACGACCGGCACCTGGCGTGCGCAACGCCGATGCCAGGGTCATCGCTCCGCCCTGAGAGAAGCCAATGATCACAGCCTCAGTCCTGTCAAAGCCTCGATCGGCACAGGCAGTGTCAATCGTGGCATCGGGTGTGTCGACCGAGCGCACGAACGTAGCTGCGTCGATGGTGCCGTCGTCGTTACGGTCGTACCAGCCAGCGCCAGCACCCATCACCGACTGAGGGCCCCGAGGACAGATCGTGAAGAACCGGCCGTGGGGATCAATGTGGGGCACGAGGCCCGCCAGATCGTATTCGTCGGCCCCGTAGCCATGCACCAGCACGAGCAACCGCTCACCCGCTCCAGTCGTTCCTACGGTGTTCACTCGAAGCTCACTCATGAGCTGGACCGTAGCTGGCGGCCCAACTTGTCTGTTATGCGCTTAGCGGCGCCTTGCTGGGGAAGATGTCGCCCAGGTTGTACAGCTCGACGGCATTGCCACCAAGGATTTTTGCCCGAGCGTCGTCGCTGAGCGCGCTGGTCTGCTCAGCCAACATGCCCTGGCTGTAGGGCCACGTCGAGTCGCTGTGCGGGTAGTCGTTCGCCCACATCAGCTGCTCGGGTTTCAGCAGTCCAGCCTCGGCCATGCGGAAGGCCGACCAGTCGTCTTGGAACGTCACCTTGACATGCTCTTCGAGATATTCGCTGGGGTGCCGTTCGAGTGTGGCGCCGTTGAGCCAGTTGCGATGGCGGTCGTAGGCATGATCCATCCGGTAGCTGAAGTGTGGCACCCACCCGGCGTCGGCTTCTACGCACACCATCTTCAGATCGGGGACCCGATCGAAGACGCCGCCGAAAACAAAGGTGCCGATCAGATCTTGATTGCCTCGGATGATCGACATGAACGTGTTGAGCTTTGGGCCTCGTGGTCGATAGTTCTCGCCGGTCAAGATGTGGAAACTCAGGACCATGCCAAGATCGATCGAGGCCTTGTAGAAGTCATCCCATGCCGGGTCGTCATAGTCGGGGCCGCCGTCATATGCCGGACCGGGCGTGCCCGGAAGCATGACGCCGCGCAGCCCGGCAGCAGCGATCGCTTCGAGATCGCTTACGGCTTCGGCCGGCGTTCTCGCTGCGGTCTGCCCACAGCCATACAGCCGGTCAGGGGCGACCGAGCAGTAGTCGGCGATCCAGCGGTTGTACGCATCGAACATCGCCTTTTTGAGATCGAGGTCTGGGTGATTGCACAACAACATGCCGACCGAGGGATAGATCACTTCGCCGTCGACGCCATCTTGTTGCTGCGCCTCGACCCGGGCGGTTGCGTCCCAGCCGGCGCGATGCAGGCCCTCGAATGGCACACCTTTCATCGAAAGCTGATCGGACTGTCGACCGGCCGACGAGTGCAGACCAAGATGGATTTTGTACTTCATGCCGGGCACGTTGAAACACGCGCCTTCGCCCGGTTCATCGGTCATGAACGGGGCGCGGTCGCGAAAGGCCGGGTCGATATTGTCGACGTAGGTCCAGCCCGGCTCGGTGATGTGCGAGTCTGCTGAGATGATCGGGGTGGTGATCGCTCGAGGAGCGCTTTCGATTCGACTATCGGTCGCTAACGCCATTTTCGTTCCCCAACGTGGTCGTGTTTCACTGATCAATCTTTACTGAAATCGACAATACCTCAGCATGTGTCACCAATGGTAAGGCGCACGTCCACCGGCGGCTGCGAGCCCTAGACGTCAAGCACCAAAATAGGTAATGTCAGCGTCATGAGTGGAGACGACGCCCACCTTGCTGCATATCTTGCTGTGGTTGAACGAGTCACGACCCTGGAGCGCGACGCTGAGCCCGACCGACTCGACGCGATCGTGCCGGCATGCCCCGACTGGTCCTCCCGACAGGTCTTGTCACATCTGGCGGGTCTGGCTGAAGACTGGGTGAGGGGCAACCTCGATGACTATGCCTCCGATGCGTGGGCGCAGACCCAAGCTGACCGCTTCGCTGAC
Source organism: Acidimicrobiales bacterium (assembly GCA_041688925.1). Classification (GTDB taxonomy): domain Bacteria; phylum Actinomycetota; class Acidimicrobiia; order Acidimicrobiales; family UBA10347; genus UBA10347. The sequence continues at coordinate 5,915 of JBDNHG010000620.1, forward strand.
CACTCGATCGGCGAACTCATAGCCGCGTGGCAACAAGCCGCTGGGCAGTTCGGGCGGCTCGGACCATCGCCATTAGGCGCTACACCGGCTCGCTGGGCGTTCGGAGATGCGGTGACTCACGAAGCTGACTTGCGACCATTGCTGGCGCCATGCACCCGGGTTCCGTCCGATGCCGTAGCCCTTGGTTTGCAGGCTGCCATTGGCCGGTGGCGCCTCGAGCTTGGCGCTGCCGAAGTAGCACCGCTCGATGTCGTCGCAAGCGACCTGCGCACCTGGCAGGTCGGCGACCCCGAGGCCCGAGCAGATCAGGCTGCCGAGACGGTCACCACCGCCGCCTACGAATTGTTTCGCGCCTTATACGGCCGACGCTCTCGAGCCCAAATGGAGGCCTGGACCTGGAGCGGTGACTCCAGCATCTATCTCGACGTCGGCCTCGCTTACCCCTTCAGCCGTCCTGAAAGCGACCTCGAGGACTGACGGATGGCTCCGTCGACAACGCCCAAGCCTGACCGGCTCTACGAGACCTCCTGCCGAGAGTTGACCACGCCAGCGTTCCGCTACGGCAGATAGGCAAGCACGACTGGGGTGTCGTTTCCTGCCCATGTGCCAGAAAGTGTTCCCGAGGTGCTGTCGGGTTCGGGCGTTACGAGGCCGTGACGCACCACGACTTGTATGCCTCCGGTGTCGATCATCGTGTCCGCGTCGAATGACTCGGCGTGTACACCCGACATCGAGGGAACCGGCGTGCCGGGCTCTCCGCTTCCGATAACGGTTGCCGTCGACTCTTTGTAGAGCTTCTCGCCTGCGTCGGTCTCGAAGTACTGCTCGACCTGGGAGCCGCCAGTGAGGATGACGCGAATGAGTTCGGCGGCATAGACCGGATCGGCGCAACCGTTGTAGGCCCAGCGGGTGCCGAGTACCGAATGCTCGATCGTGCCGACACACCATTCGTCGGCTCCGGCAAGTGGCTCGGAGCGATAGGTCAGTGGCAGGTGCAACACGCCGCCCGACCCATCGGTGATCAGGTGCGTCTCGATCCCAACCTCGCCAGCAGGATCATCAAACCGATAGGAACCCAGCTGCGTCAGCCCGCCCCGGTTGAGGTAGGCGGAAAGGAGTTCGAGCTTCGACGGACGCAACGTCGCCTGATGCAATAGAGCCATCGGGCCACACTACCGGAGAGCTCTTCTGCGCTCGTTCGAGCCGATCAGCCGCTGGCTGCGCCCGCCACGAGTCACGACAATTCCATGCGACAAAGTCCAGGCTTGTCGGCCGGATGTGCATCGAGTGTTGTGGGCTTCCATAAGACCAAGCGCCCGACCCCTACCTCATTTTGGGGAAGTTTGGGTTTGTTTGGTCGACGGGCCCGATTCGGGCCGAGATTGTCACACCGGCCTGTCACCATCGAACTATGGCAATGCTGTTCGATCTCGACACCGAACGAGACAACCGTTTTGCCGCCGCA
>JBDNHG010000621.1:0-7426 GCA_041688925.1 Acidimicrobiales bacterium
GAAGACGTACAGCTGGTGGCCATAACCGCTATCAGAGCGACGATCAACGCAAACTTTTCGAACTGCACACGGCCACGCCGACACGACAAGATGAGCACCTATTCCGGTGTCGGCAGTGCAGCGTCGAGAAGTGACCACTCGGCGTATCCAGCTACCGACTTGGCGCTGTCGCTGGCAAAGAATGCGGTCGGCACGCCGCCGAAAGGAACCGCGAAGTCGAGCCAGCCTTCGAAACAGTGCTCGGCGGGATCAGCAGAATCTTCGACGCCAAGGGGGTTTGTTTCGAGCGGCGCAACGATGTTCCAGTTGTCGATGGCCAAACCGAACTTGGGAACTTCGCCCGATGCAGGACAGAAGTTCAGCGATACACCCACCATGCGAGTGCCTTCGAGCGCAGACGCATGGCCGACGTATTCGGCCCACCCGTCGACGCTGACGGTCGTGCCCGAAAGCGAACCCTCGTTGAACGTGACGGTCTGGCCTGCTTCGAATTCCTTTGATGCGTCGTCGATTGGGGCATCTGAGTCAGCCGATTCGACCGGCGACGAGGCGAGATCCCACTGGTACACATGACGTTCGACTTGCGCATCGCTCGTCGGGCGGGTCTCAAGTACGTAACGGGCCACGGCTGGCGTGTCGTCGTGGCTCGTCAAAATGGGCAACCAGCCGCGGGCGCATTCGGCGGCGGCGGGGAATGCGAACGACGGTTGTAGAACAGGATGCTGAACCAACAACTCACGGCCAAGAACTGGGTCGGTCGACAACACGTCGGTCGCCGCTGTGTTGACGAAGAATCCAGCAGTGCCTGACCCGACCGCATCGATGCCGGCCGAGCACATGCCAACGTCGAGGGCCATCAGCTGCGAAGTCGGGTCGCTGACCCCGTCGACGTCGGCGAGGAACGGGAACGACGCCTGCGCGTCGTCAGACAGATCGGCAAACGATTCGGGCCATGTCGCAATTCCGTAAACCGCGATCAGATTTGCTTGCGCATCTGCGACCTGTTCGCCGACGGCGAGTTCGGTGATGCTTGCAAGATCTTCATCGCTCAACTCTGGCTGGGCATCAGACGGCACCGCAGTCGCATTGAGCGACGAGTCGATGCTGCCATTGGATTCAGCCGACCCAGCGCTGGGTGATTCCTGGGCAGAGGCGTCTTGGGCCTCATCGGTTTGCGGCTGATCATTGCCTGAACAGCCAACAACAACACACGCAGCCAACACGACGCCAAGAAATCGGCGAATCGTATGACTTCTTCTCAACGCCACGGTGGGACGACTCCTTCTGGACGCTCTGACGCACAACAGGAGCGACGCACGACCCTACTGCCTACACGGCCCCAATTCGCGGCGCTCTTAGCTCACCCAACGCGGCCAAACATGGGCCGGAATGCCCTTATGATCTCAGGGAATCCTCCCTAGGATTGCGGCGTGGCAAGTGACTACCGCGAACATCTCGATGCAGCATCGCTTCGGCTTTTGGCCGAAACGACGGGTTTTGCTGTCGTCGATGACGGAACACCAGCCTTTCAAAGCCGTCCACACGACATAAAGGTTGCGCTCGCTTCACCCGAAGCAGCTCGGTTGCTCGATCTGCGGCACCGCCAGAACCCGGTGCAGCATCGCCTTTTGCAGCTGGCTGTGGCCGTGCACCAGACGGCGCAAGACATCTGCCAGGCAGGCTGGATCGCCACCAACGAATCGGTCATCGATCTCAATCTGCTGAGCTTCAGCGGTCAAACGCAACATCACCAGTTTGTTGTTGGCCTGCTTGCGTCCTATCTGCATTCGCCGGTGCCGCCCGAGCTCGCCAGCCTGGCAGCGCCCACAACCGCGTGTGACACCGCTCGGCTGTATTCGCTGATCGACCTCACCGTGACAGCGTCAGACACCGAACGTGCCGGTGCGCTGCGCCTGCTCGGTGACGAAGCCCTGTTTACGGCCGGAATGTTCCCTGGCGTTGCCCATGGTTGCCCGGTCGACGGGGCCATGCTGAACGCGCTCAAGTCGGTGTTGCCCAAGGCCGTCGTGTCGCTGATGCACGAGCTCGAACCAGAGCTGCACAGCTTGCTCGACGTCTATCTGATGTTCGGCCCAATCTGGTACCGCATGGCAGCTCAAAACCTGCTCTTCAGCAGCGCGCGAGGCTCGCTGAGCGACATCGCCACCGACTTCATCACCGCTCGCCGCTTCATCGTTCAAGTCTCACAGGGGCCGCTGGCGCACATCAAACACGACCTCTACCCCGAAATCAGCTAAAACGCGGCCACCTCTCGACAGACTGAGCTGGTGACATCGGGCCAAGACGAAGTTGTACTCAAGGGCGGTCGGGCCAACACCGGGCGCGTCGTGCGCATCGGCGACGAGGTCGCCCGCCCGACCTATCCACAGACCACCAGCGTCGAACACTTCTTGCAACACCTGATCGCCGCCGGTATCGGCTTCGTGCCCGCCCCGTTGGGTTTCGACGAGCAAGGGCGACAGCGGCTGCGCTACCTCGAAGGCACCGCGCCAACGCCGCCCTATCCCCCCTGGGCATTCGACGAGAAGCTGCTCGTCGAGGTCGCCTCGTTTCAGCGCCAGATGCACGAGGCGGCTCGGTCATACGAGCAACCGTCCGATGCGACGTGGGCCGTGTCGGCCGGCGACTACTTTCCTATCGAATCGCTGCGATGCGAAAGCCCCATCGTGTGCCACAACGATCTCGGCATGACCAACATCATCATGAACGAAGCGCGCCACGCGGTCGGTGTCATCGACTTTGACTACTGCCGTCCGGTCGACCCGCTGTTCGACATCGCCGTGGCAATCCGGCATTGGGCACCGTTTGGTGACCTCGACCTGGCCGACGATGTGCAGCTCGATCGGGTGCGACGTTTCGGCTTGTTCTGCGACGCGCACAACCTGTCCAGAAACGAACGCCGCCGGGTGGTCGATCTCGCCACGTCGTTTCTGGAACATGCCCGCCACAACATCAAAGCACTAGCAGCGGGGGGCAACACTGCCTTCCGAACGCTGCTCAACAATGGCTACGAGGCGACAAACGCGGCGACGGTAACCTGGCTCATCGACCACCAAGAACGTCTGACTTCAACCTGAGAACTGCCAAGCTGTAGAGGTGCAGACCTACAAGCAGCAGTTCATCGAGTTCATGGTGCGCTCCGAGGTATTGACCTTCGGCGACTTCGTCACCAAGAGCGGACGGTCGACGCCCTACTTCGTGAACACTGGCAAATACCGCACGGGCTCGCAGATGCAACAGCTCGGCGAGTTCTATGCCGACTCGATCGAGAACTTCGTCGAGGAATCTGGCCAAGCAATCGACGTGTTGTTCGGCCCGGCGTACAAGGGCATTCCGCTTGTCGTCAGCGCCAGCGTGGCGTTGGCCCGCCGTGGCCGAGATGTCGCGTTCGTGTTCAATCGCAAGGAAGTCAAAGACCATGGCGAGGGCGGCGTTCTCGTCGGCCACACCCCCGCTGATGGCGACCGGGTGTTATGGGTCGAAGATGTCACGACGGCGGGCACGTCGATCCGTGAAACGGTGCCCATCATGCGCGCCGCCGCCGACATCGAATTGGCCGGCCTGGTGGTTTCGGTTGACCGAGCCGAGCGAGGCACCGGCGAGGCCAGTGCTCTGACCGAGCTGAGCGCCGAGTTCGACATGGCGACCTTTGCGATCGTGACCGTGCACGAGGTCATCGAACATCTCGCCGGACGCGACATCGACGGCACCGTCGTACTCGACGATGCTGCCGTCGATGCCATGCACGCCTATCTCGCCCAATGGGGCGCTGCATGACGCCGCTCCGATGAGCGGCGAGACAGATCTGGCAGCAATGCTCGCCTCACTCACAATCGGGCGGCGTGACGAAGTCGTCACCATGGTGTCGGTGTCCGAGTCGGTCGAATTGGGCAACGGCGTGCTCGCTGTGGTCACCGAAGCCGAAGGAACCACCGTTGTGGTAACACTCGCCGAGGCTGAGCGACGCGGGTGGCCGGTCGAATTCGTCGCTGCATGGTTGACGGTCGAGGTCCACAGTTCGCTCGAAGCCGTTGGGCTGACGGCGGCCATGTCCAGGGTGCTCACCGACTGCGCAATCCCGTGCAATGTGCTTGCCGGCTTCTACCACGATCATCTCCTCGTGCCGCTCGATCTGGTCGCCGATGCCATCGCAGCGCTCGAATCACTTGCCGACTGAGTCCACGAACGCTGCGCTGCCGGTGCATCGCCGTGGCACGTCGGACGGTAGCTTCTTGGCATGAAGTCATTTGCCCACAAACCAACGCTGACCGGTGAACGAGTTGTGCTGCGGCCCATGGTCGCCGACGATGCCGAGTTCATGTGGCGTGATATCCAAGACGCCGACGGCATGCGGCTCACGGGCACGCATGGCACATTCGAGCGTGAACAGATTGTTGATTGGTGCGAAAGTCGCGCCCAGCAGGATGATCGGCTCGATCTTGCCGTCATCGATCGCTCGACCAATGCGTGGGCGGGCGAGGTTGTCATCAATGAATGGGATCCTGACAATGCGAGTTGCGGCTTTCGCATTGCGCTTTCCGCCGATTCTCGTGACCAGGGCCTGGGCTCAGAAGCCACGCAGCTGATCGTCGACTATGTGTTCGACGAGCTTCCCGTCAACCGGCTGCAACTCGACGTTTTTGCCTTCAACCCGCGAGCCATTGCGGTGTACGAACGCATCGGCTTCGCCCGCGAGGGTGTGCTCCGCCAGGCGCTTCAGTGGGATGGCGAGTTCGTCGACTCGATCGTGATGAGCCTGATCCGCGGCGATCGACGCTGACGCAACGTCACGCTTGGTGCGGTCCCTGCTGCGAGATCACATTTTCGCCGTTGAACAATCGGCTAGCCATCTGAGGAATCGACCAGCTACCGCAGCAGTCGTAGTCGCTGCGGGGCGTGGCTACAGCGCTGCGACAGACCACCGAGCAGCTTCGGCCATGCCGAACAGACGCACCTCGTCGCCGGCAGCGGTGGTGATCGTCTCGACGACGTCGCTCGCAGGCGAGTCGTGCCGCGACAATCGCAGCTGGTGTGCGCTGGGTGTGTGGCCATAACGCACGGCGCCGTTGACCGACACAAACGCTTCGAGTTGGTCGAGTGCGCCGGCGTGATAGAAGACCTCGGCGGTGACCTGCAAGCCATACGGCGCGTTGAAGATGCCGGCTTTGGCGACCCGGGCTTCTTTCTGGCTCAATGGATGAGGCGCCGAGTCTGTGCCGAGGAAGAACTTCTCATTGCCCGATGTGGCCGCTGCGACCAGAGCGCGGCGGTTGTCGGCCGAGTTGATCACCGGCTTGCAGTACAACTCGGGTCGCATGCCATTGGCCAGAAGGTCTGAACGATCGCACGCCAGATGATGCGGCGTTATCGAGCCGTAGGCCTGATCGAACTCGTTGACCAGGTCGATGCCGGCGGCTGTCGAAATGTGCTCAACGGTCACACTCAACTCAGGCATCTGGGCCAGCAGCGGACCGACCTGTTGTTCGAGAAATGCTGCCTCGCGCTCGAAGATATCGATCGTCGGATCGGTCGACTCGGCATGCACCAGCAGCGGGATCTGCCGTTCGGCCATCGCCGCAAGAATGGCCTCGAAGTCGAGCAGGTTGGTTCCGCCTGCGTCAGAGTTCGTGGTGGCGCCAGCGGGATAGAACTTGACGCCGCCAACGACCCCGGCTTCCCATCCAGCGATGAGGTCGGCGATGTCGATCTGCGGTGTCAGATAGAGCGCCATGACCGGACTGAAGGTGTCGCCAGACACCGATGCGGCGTCGAGAATGCGAGCTCGGTACGCCGTTGCCGCAGCGGTCGAGGTGATCGGCGGTGTCAGGTTCGGCATGACCAGCGCATGTCGAAACCAACGAGCGGTGTGGTCGACGACCGCCGCAAGCATCTCGTCGTCTCGCAGATGCACGTGCCAGTCGTCGGGTTGCGGAATGACGATCTCTACGGCGCTCACGTCGGCGATCGTAGCGGCCCCCTCTGTCACACTCGGCGAGCGAATTGTCCATGCGCCTGGCGCCAGGACAATTCAGGAGGCACCTTGAGGGGCTACGCCAGAGCGACGATGTCGTTCCAGAGCGCTTCGACGTGGGTGGCGTCGGTCGTCGTCGAGCCGATCGCTACGCGCAACGTGTATCGATCGGCGAGTGTGGTGTGGGTCACGTAGTGCGTACCCGCCACATTGATTGCATCGACGATCGAGCGCGTCTTGTCATCGCCGTCGACGTGTGCGAAACACACCAGGCTGAATGGCGTCGGGGCCAGCCGTTCGAACGATGGATGGTCGTCGACCCACTGTGACAGCTGTTGGCCGAGCGCGACATGGCCGCGCACGAATGCTCGCAGTCCCTCGGCGCCGTACCAGCGGATGACCATCCACAACTTGAGAGCCCGGAAGCGGCGCCCAAGGGGCACCATCCAGTCGCGGTAATCGATGACGGCGCCTGACTCGGTGGCAGCGTTCTTCAGATACTCGGGAACGATCGCCATCGCGCTGGTGAGCGATGCCTGGTCGGCGACCCAGAACGCTGCGGCGTCGAAGTTGGTAAGCAACCATTTGTGCGGATTGAACGAGTAGCTGTCGACGTTGTCAAGCCCTGCGTTGACCAGCGGGCGAAGCTCGGGAGCGACCGCAGCACTTCCCGCGTACGCAGCATCGACGTGTACCCACGCACCATGCTCGTTACCTAACGCAGCGATTTCGGCGATGGGATCGATTGCCGTCGACGAGGTGGTGCCCACGGTGGCCACCACGAAGAACGGTGTGAGCCCATCGGCGACGTCTTGCGCCATGGCCTGGGCCAGCAGGTCAGACCGCATCGAGAAGTTCTCGTCGACCTCGATACTGCGAAGCTGATCGTCAGCGAAACCCGCAACCCGCAAACCCTTGAGCACCGACGAATGCGCCTGGGTCGAGGTGTACGCCCGCAGCTCGGGCGCCGGACGGTGTCCCACCGCTCGGTAGCGCGCAGCGACCATCGAGGTCAGCACGGCCGACGATGCACTGTCGAGGATGACACCTCCGCCGGCGCCGGTCGAGTGGAACCTCTGCGGCAGGCCGCAGAGATCGATCAGCCAGTCCATCATGACTGTCTCGACCTCGGTCGCGGCGGGGCTCGTCGCCCACAACATGCCTTGGGCACCGAAACCGGCGCTCAACAGCTCGCCCAGCACCGACGGCAACGAGGCGTTGGCCGGGAAGTAGGCGAAGAAGTTCGGCGACTGCCAGTGGGTCAGTCCGGGAGCGATGATTGTCTCGAGGTCGCCGATGAGACCGCTCAGGCCGTCGCCATGTTCAGGTGGCGTCGTGCTCAGCTGAGCGGCGATCTCGCCAGGGGCCACTTGTGACAGCACGGGATAGTCGGCGATGTTGTCGCGATAGTCGGCGATGAAGTCGATCAGCTCA
>JBDNHG010000622.1:0-2209 GCA_041688925.1 Acidimicrobiales bacterium
CGAGGTAAACGCTCTTACTGTTCCCTTGCAGAAGCCTTGCAGAGTCTTGGTCTGGTTCACAGCTGCCGTTGAAGATTGAGCCGCAGAGTGGTCTTTGTCGCCGCAAGCAGCGGTGGCACACCTACCTAAAGACCACTACAGGAAGACCAGAACCATGAACAAGACAATCGCATCCGGCATCATTGGATTGATCGCTCTCGGTGGCGGTGTGGCTATCGCCGCCCCGAGCGCGTTCGCCCAAGAGACCGACGACCTGACCCGTGAACAGCGCACCGAGCTGCACCAAGAAGAGCGGGCAGAGCGCCAAGCCGAGAAGCTGGCCACGCTCTCCGACGTGTTGGGCCTCTCGGCCGACGAGCTGCAAGTTGCACGTGACGCCGGTCAGAGCGTGGCCGACATCGCCGCAGCCGAAGGTCTTGACCTTCAGACCGTGGTCGACGCACTCGTCGCCAACGCACAGGCTCGTGTCGATGAGAAGCTCGCTGCCGGCGACATCGACGCCGAACGTGCCGCCGAGATCAGCGATGGCCTGGTTGAACGGGTCACCGCTCGTGTGAATGGCGAACATGTTGCAGGTGGCCACGGCCATCGTGGACGTCACGGCCCACGCGGCCTCAACGCCGACGCCACTGCAGAAACGGCACCTGCGGATGCATAGACCCGCCGCAGGATGACCTGCTCTTCGAACCTTCCCCTCCAGGAAGTCGGCAGGTTGGCGAGTGCAGACGCTTGCCAACCAGCCGACATCCCGGCCCGACGCAGGTTGATATGCCGACCAGCCGACCAAGGCCACTAAGTGCGCATGTGTTTCGACACGTGCGCACTTGCCGTTTTCTCCTACCAAACTGCGTTTCCCCAACACCGTTAGCGATAGCGTCAGTTGTGGCGAAGGGGAGTAGCTCGACGCTGGGTAATCGACATACTGGGTGATGAGCCCCGGTTCCCAGGCCCATACGTGGGTGAGCAAGACCTTCGGCCAGGCATCACAGATGCCCGGTCGAGGGCGCACAACCTTCCTCCGGGCCTGACCCGAGGGAAGCTCCACATGAACGCATTTCTACTCAGCTTCGGCATCATCTTTGTCGCCGAGCTGGGCGACAAGAGCCAGCTCATGGCGATGACGTTTGCCGCTCGTTATCGGGCATCGACCATCTTGTTGGCTATCACCGTTGCGACGGCTGTTGTGCACTTGGCGAGCGTCGCACTGGGTGCGGCAGTTGGTGTTGCACTGCCCGCCAAGGCCATCTCGATCGTTGCCGGCATCGCCTTTTTGGTGTTTGCGGCGTGGACGATCCGTGGCGACGAACTCGACGACGACGAGGCTGACAAGGCGAATCGCACGCGGCGGTCGGTCTTCTTCACCGTGGCGATCGCATTCTTCCTGGCCGAACTCGGCGACAAGACGATGCTGGCGACGGTCACGCTGGCGGCAGACAACGGCCTGTTCGGCACCTGGCTCGGTTCGACACTGGGCATGGTGGCATCTGACGGCCTGGCGATCATCGTTGGTCAGCAGCTTGGCTCGCGGCTGCCCGAGCGAGTCATCAAGATCGGCGCGGCTGCGTCGTTTGTCGTCTTCGGCGTGTTGCTGATCATCGACGGCCTGCGCTGAAGGCGAGGAGTGTGACCTGTTGAAGAGCATGGCCGGCACATAGCAGTCGACGTTGAGTCGAGCGCCGCCGTCGCTCCGGGTTTGCGGCTCGGTTCTGAGCCGGTGGCTGTCAGAGTGTGCGGCGGAAGCTAACGAGCTGGATCAGGGCGTCCTTGAGGAACACGAGCAGCTTCTTGGGGATGAGCAGCTTCTTTGCTTCGCCCCATGTGCTGCCGACCTCGGTGTCGCCGCGGCGAGGGCGGTGCTGCACGGGGATCTCGACATGGCGATGACCGCTGCGGTCTTCGAGCACCGTCATCAAAACATGTGGCGTCAGCGAGTCTGACGGCACTTGGTCGAGAATCGCGGGCAGCACATTGGCCCGGTAGAGGCGCAGCGGGCAGTTGATGTCTCGGCGGTCGACCTTGAACGCCGTTCGCAGCGCCACGGGAAGGACGCGGGTGACGACCTTGCGGTACCAAGGGTCGAAACGTATTTCTCGTTCGCCGGTGACGATGGCGGCGCCGGCGTTGGCGTGGCGGAACAACAACTCGATGTCTTCGGCTTCGAATTGACCGTCGCCGTCGACTTGCAAGATCCAGTCGGCGCCGGTCTCGA
>JBDNHG010000623.1:0-2992 GCA_041688925.1 Acidimicrobiales bacterium
GCTCGGTCAGGCACTCTTGGCGCAACGCATGGGCAAGACCCGGCTGGTTGCCGAGACCGGTGCTGGTCAACACGGCGTCGCCACCGCCACTGCCGCTGCACTGTTGGGCATGGAGTGCATGGTCTACATGGGCGAAGTCGACATGAAGCGCCAAGAGCTGAACGTGTTCCGCATGAAGTTGCTGGGCGCCACGGTTGTGCCCGCGCTCAGTGGTAGCCGCACGCTCAAGGACGCCGTCAACGAGGCCATGCGTGATTGGGTCGCCACGGTCGAAGACTCGCACTATTGCCTCGGGTCGGTCATGGGGCCTCATCCCTACCCGTTCATGGTGCGTGAGTTCCATCGTGTCATCGGCGTCGAAGCTCGCCAACAATGCCTCGAGCGCCACGGGCGCGACCCTGATGTTGTCACGGCCTGCGTCGGCGGCGGATCGAACGCGATCGGCATCTTCAGCGGATTTATCGACACCGACGCCGAACTGGTCGGTGTCGAACCTGCCGGTGGCGCTGCGGTCGGCGACGGCGTGCCCGGCGTCGTACACGGCATGTTGTCGTATCTGAAACAAGACGAATTCGGCCAGGTGCTCGAAGCCGAATCGATCTCGGCCGGCCTCGACTACCCAGGCGTTGGTCCCGAACACTCATACCTTGCCTCGATCGGGCGGGCTCGCTACGAACAGGTCACCGACGCAGAGGTCATCGCTGCGTTCCAAGTCTTGCCCCGCACCGAAGGCATCATTCCGGCACTCGAATGCGCCCATGCGCTCGCGTGGACGATTCGTGCCAAAGACGAACTCGCGGGAAAGCTCGTGCTGATGAACCTGTCGGGTCGCGGCGACAAAGACGTTTCACAAATGATGGACATTCTCGATGTCTGAATCAGCTACATCACAGACGACCACGTCACAGACGACCATGTCACAGACGAAGCCTGAGCCGGGCCGCATCGAGATAGCGCTGCGGGCAGTACGCGACTCCGGTCGCAAATGCCTGGTGCCCTACATCACCGGTGGCCTGGGCGACGATTGGGTGGCGTCGCTGTCAGCTGTTATCGATGGCGGTGCCGATGCGTGCGAGATCGGTATTCCATTCAGCGATCCGGTCATGGACGGGCCAATCATCCAGCAAGCCAACGACATAGCGCTGGCGTCGGGCGTTACACCGCATTCGATCGCTGCCGACCTTCGTGGCTTCGAATCGCCCATACCTCTGGCCACGATGACGTATTACAACATCGCGTACCGCATGGGTCACGAACGTTTCGCGAACATGTTGACCGAGGCCGGCATCAGCGGCGCGATTCTGCCCGACATCCAAATGGACGAGTCCGCCGACTGGATCGCAACAGCGAACGCCAACGGCATTGAGAACATCTTGTTTGCGGCCCCCACATCGCCAGACGAACGCCTGGCGCGCACTGGTGAGCTGGCACGAGGTTTTGTGTATGCCGTTGGACTGTTGGGCATCACTGGCGAGCGCGCCAAGCTGGCGGCGTCGGCCGTAGAAATTGCGCGCCGGGCCAAGGAGCACACCGACCTGCCTGTTCTCGTGGGCGTCGGAATCGGCAGCCCCGAACAAGCGGTTGAGGCTTGCGAGGTGGCCGATGGTGTCATCATCGGAAGCACCGTTGTTCGCCGACTGGTCGAAGGTTTGCAGTCGGGCACGAATGGGGCCGACGCTGTGCGCGATCTCATCGGCACCTATCGCGCAGCGCTCGATTCGGCATTCCCAGGGCACTGACCTCAAATTCTCGACATGGCCGAGTGCACTTGCGCCATTTCGGGAATCAACGACGATGCTGGGGAGTTTCCACGTGGTGTCGATCGACCTGACAGCAAATGGCCTTGGTGGGCTAGCGCTCGACCTCGTGTTGCCCAAGACAGATAGAACGGTGGCGATCCAGTGGGCCCTGATGGGGCCGATCTGGCTGTTCGCCATCGCTCTCAGCTGGCAATACGAGCGCGACATTCGCCACTTCCTTTGGGGTTTGTGCGTCATCAACCTGGCATGGTTCCTCGCTCGAATGGTTCACTAATGGATTCACATGATGACTACGACCTGGTCGTATTGGGCGGCGGTGCAGCCGGTTTGGCTGCGGCGCGAACCGCAGTGTGGGAGGGCGCGACCGTTGCCCTGATCAGCGATTCTGCGTTGGGCGGTGACTGCACCTTCACCGGCTGTGTGCCGTCAAAGACGCTGATCGAAGCATCCCGGCAAGGGCTTTACTTCTCGCAGGCGATCGAACGAGTGCACGCCGTCGTGGCCCAGATCGCTGCGAGTGAGAACGCCGCTGTGCTGCGCGGCGAGGGTGTGGACGTGATCGAAGGCCGTGGGATTTTCGTTGGTCCCCGAGCGATCGAGGTCGACGGACGGGTCGTGCACGGCAAGAATGTGCTCGTCGCTACGGGTAGCCGACCAGCGACGCCTCCCATCGACGGCATCGATGGCGTGCCGTTCATCACCAACGAAGCCTTTTTCGAGCCGCGGTCTCGACCGGCATCGCTGGTGGTAGTCGGAGGCGGCCCGATTGGTTGCGAACTGGGCGAGGCCATGGCCCGATTCGGCACCAAGGTCACGATCGTCGAGTTCGATGATCGGCTGTTGGGAAAATATGAACCCGACGCTGGTCAACTCGTCGAGGCGCACATGGCCACTCTCGACATCGACGTTCGCACGACGACAGCCGCCAAAGCCGTTTCGCATGATGGAGCAACGTTTCAGGTCGATATCGGTGACGAGACGGTGCAAGCCGAAGAGTTGTTGATCGCGACCGGTCGCACGCCGAACACGCACGGGTTCGGTCTCGATGTTGCCGGCGTAGAGCTGGACGATCGTGGCTACATCACCACCGACAAGTACCTGCGCACCAATGTCGGCGGCGTCTATGCCGTGGGCGACTGCAACGGCAAGCAGATGTTGAGCCATGCAGCTTCAGAGATGGGCCGGGTTGCGGCATTGACCGCGTTGCGCCCGGGTCGACGGTATGCCTTTGA
>JBDNHG010000624.1:0-3582 GCA_041688925.1 Acidimicrobiales bacterium
AAGATGACGGATGGAAGCAACGCGGCCATGGCGACCAGTCTGCCCGATCGATCGCCTGACATCACGCATTGGCCTGGATTGGTTGCGATCCCAGCGCTCGTGACCCTGAACCGTTCGGTCCTGTCGCTGGGACCAGCTCCGGCGCGCTCGTGTGGGTTGACTCGTACGTACCCGCAGTTGACACCTTCACCCGATCGCCTATTAGTGAGGATCATTGCCGACACACCGTCACGGCCGACGCGAATCCGCTTCGTAACCAGACCTAGCGCATCGTCGGGTCGGTATTCTCGACATGACCAGAGCGTGGCTAATCGAGTTTCCCAAAGCAAAGTTCTGTATGTAGTGGGGAACGGCTTTCGGGAGTATTCCATTCGATGCTTGAATTTAGACGACTACTTGTTCCCAGGAAACTGCATGATTAACTGCTTTTTGTTGTTCCATAAGTGCGGAAATTCTTACATAAGAAATGTGCACCGTATCGCTACCGACACAGCGTTTGTAGAGAGCATTACGCAACCTGAGGCTCCCAAGATTGTCGAATATGATAGCTATAGAACTGCTGTAAATGTCCGGTGTCGTAACTTCGGCTACGAGGCTGTAAGGACAAGCGGCCTACTCAAGATCGATTCGGCGAGATTTTTGATATTCACAAGAGATCCGGCCAGCTTCATATTTAGTGCTGCAAGTTACCACCTGCGAGGTGCCGAGGAGTGGGCTATGAGTGTCCCTCAGCCATCTCTCGATGGGGAAACCCTGACACAGGCGCTTAGGGATGCTACTAGCCTAGATGCGCAGCACATAGTAATTATGAGGCACTTTGGCTATATATATGAAAGGCAGGTTTCACTTCTCAAGTATTTACATGATCCGAGGTTTTTGCGGGTTCGGTGTGAGGAACTATTTACGACAACCGATGAAGCTTACTTCGCCAACATAGCCAGTTTCCTCCGTCTTTCAGAAAGAACTTCGCTCACAACTAACCTTCTGTGCCGTTCTAAGAAGTCATCCTTTTCATACGCGCTTAAGGCTGCATCACCTTCTTTTAAGGAAGAGCTGCCGAAGCATTCGACCGGATCGTTCAGAATTGAAGCTCCGTACCGGGCCTTAGGTAGGAAAGCGAGGAGCTACTACGATGCTCACTGGAGCGAGTATGCCCGAGTGCTAAGTTATGACTGTGGTGACGAATCAAACGATAAGAAGCCACATCAATGACGCTGAGGGGGAGCCGTTAGTTGGTGCAGTTGTTATTCGGCCTGGGGTTGGTTGTTGGTCCAGGTTAGGGCGAACCCGGGTGCGATGGCTCTGGATAGACGCGACAGGACCCTTGTGCACTACTAGCGGTAGCTGGTCGCCGACTAAACGCGGGTTGGGCGGTGGTAGTCGAAACGTTGGAGGTCCTCGGCGAACGATGTCCGGATCCACAGGTCGGACCTGTCGCCGTACATGTCATCAATTGATGGTCGAGCAGTGCTGCCTTTCAACGTGCTGTTGAACCGCGCGTCGATTCCGAGGATCCTCGCTATATGAGCGATATCACTGTCGAGCGTCTCGTACTTTCCGACGAAGTCGAGTGCCTCGTCCAGCAGGTTGCCGTACACCGAGCCCGGGCGGTGCTGCCGACGCAGCACATCGGCGCGTTCGTGAAACCGATAGTCGACCTCGAGTGTGATCGGACTCCCGAACCGCTGTTCATATCCGCTGAAGTCCAGTTCTCCATCTGCCATCGAGATCCCGAAATGGCGCTCAAAGTGCAGACAAGACAACATCCTCTCCCACGGATTTCGAACGAACGAAAATGTGAAGTAGTCATCCCAGTGGTCCGCGTAGAGCGAGCGAGCGGTGTTTGCGGTCAGATGCTTGGTAGAAGGGTCTTGGTTCCACCAATCCTCGCCGCAGATCCACTCCTCGATACTCGATCCGGCGGTTCGAGGAATATGAACAAAGATGCATCTGTACTTGTGCGAAATCATCGAACCCGTTCGACTCAGCTCGGGAGGACTCTATAAGCGACCAAGCTTCCGGTCCGAAGTATGCCCCGGCGAGAGGGAGCACGAGTGGGACAGAGCGGGATACATTCGACCGGTCGCCTGCGACGATATGGGCGACTTGAGATGGCAGGTCAGATTTCTTACGCTCGGGAATTACGCCTGCGTTGGGAAGCAAGTGATGAGAATCACGCAGAATGTGAGCTGGCAAGAGCTCGACGAGTCACTCTCTGATTCTTTGCGGCCGACGTCCACGCGACAGGGCTTGAGGTTCCGTCACGCTGTGAATCTCTATCGTCCGGCCGGTTGTGCGACGCTTGGTAACGACCAACTTGTCACCGCCGAGACAATGCGGCTGGCGCGACGTTTTGCGGAAGTCGTCGACGGTGGGCCAGCGGTTTCGCACATGGCGGTGCACGATGCGAGCGACAGCGACGTCATTCCGACTGATTTTGAGTCCGGTCGATTACTTCAGCGCACGATGTGCGATCTGCCCGGGTTCGAGAACGGGCCGCTGCTGCCATTTCTGTTCGACATCCTGGAAGCCGCCGTCCACGGTGTTGGCTCCGAGCCCGAGCCCACTCACCTCATCTTTACCAATGCCGACATCTGCCTTCAGCCAAACTTCTATGTGTTCGTCCAGCAGGCGATATCGACGGGGTTCGATTCGCTTGTTATCAACAGACGTACCATCGCCAATAGTGCGATGGATCTTCCTGCCGCGATTTCTGGTGTTGATTTCGGCGAGCCGCACCCAGGACTCGACTGCTTTGTGTTCCCATTTGACTGGGTACAGGGTTTCGTGACCTGTGACGCATGCGTCGGTGCCGGTTTTGTGATGCGCAGCTTGCTCCACAACCTCGTCGCTCGCGCCGAGGCTCTGCTGGTTGTTGCCGATGCGCACCTCACGTTCCACTTCGGGGATGATCGCCCTTGGCAGTCTGACGCGTTCACCCGCTACGCAACTCACAACCGGCAGCAGGGCGACATGGTGCACGATCTACTGTCGATCGATTCACAAGCCGCCTTCCGACTTGATGCCTTTCACCAAGTGAAGCCAAAATATCGACCTCTATCAACTCTCCCAAAGGATCGATGATTGTGGACGCGCAGCGTTACTTCAGCCAATCCGGCGAGGACTTTCTCGTTTGGAAGGCACTCGGACAAGATCCGAACTATTTCGTCGATGTCGGAGCGTTTGACGGCATTCACCTGAGCAATTCCTACTCATTTGAGCTCGCAGGCTGGAGTGGAATGTGCATTGAAGCACACCCACGTTTTGCAGAGATATGCGCTCGCCACCGCCCAAAGAGCACACTGGTACGTGCGGCATGCGTCGGGCCGGAAACGACCGACCCTGTGTCGTTCCTCACCGAGCCACTCGGATTGCTCTCCGGGACCCGAGCCGATCTGACCGAAGGAATGCAGCGAAGGTATCGAAGCCGAGGAATGACATTTCAGGGCTTTGAGCGGGTTGAGGTTCAAACGACAACACTCGCTCGTGCTCTAACCGAGGTCAATGCGCCTCGCGACATCGGATTCGTCAGCATCGATGTCGAAGGTACCGAACTCGACGTGCTCGACGGCTTCGACTTCG
>JBDNHG010000625.1:0-5723 GCA_041688925.1 Acidimicrobiales bacterium
ACACCGGCGATACCTCCGCCGACGACAACGACATGGCCGAGATCCTGCCTGCTCACGTGCGCCGCCGGCGACGGGGCGCAGCCTCGCGGGTTGAGCGTGGCGCTGGTGAGGTTGAGCCGGGTGGCTCGATCTGGGGCGAGTCGATGTCGCCGTCGAGCACGCCACGCATATAGGCCACGTGCTGGGGTGTTGTGCCGCAGCAGCCGCCGATGATCTCGATGCCGGCGTTGCGCATACGTTGGAGATGTGCGCCCATGATCTCGGGGGTGCCGGTGTAGTGCAGCTTGTCACCCTTGAACTCGGGGATGCCGGCGTTGGCCTTGACGACGATCGGGGTTTGTGGAGCCGCCGCCTTGAGTTCGAGCACGGCGGCCTCGGTATCGGCGATGTTGTTTCCGCAGTTGGCCCCAAGCGCCGCCAGATCGAGCGGTGCGAGCCGTTTGGCAGCAGCCTGGCCTGAGACGCCCATCATCGTGTGTCCGGCGGTATCGAAGCTCAGCGTTGCCGCGACAGGTAGATCACACGCTGAGCGGGCGCCGGCGACCGCGGCCTCGATCTCTTCGAGGCTTGACATTGTTTCGATCCACAACACGTTGGCGCCGCCGGCAGCAAGGCCTCGAGCCTGTGCTGCGTAGGCTTCGGCTGCCGACTCAGGCGTCATTGCCCCGAGGGGAACAAGCAACTCGCCGCTCGGACCCATCGAGCCCG
Organism: Acidimicrobiales bacterium; assembly: GCA_041688925.1. Classification (GTDB taxonomy): domain Bacteria; phylum Actinomycetota; class Acidimicrobiia; order Acidimicrobiales; family UBA10347; genus UBA10347. The sequence goes on from JBDNHG010000625.1 coordinate 709, forward strand.
CAACGACGATGCTGCGGTCGGATGCATCGGCGGCGGTGCGGCCATTGCGAGCGGCCGCCTCGTTCAATGCTTCGACGCGCCCTTCGAGCTTGTGCAGCTTGAGGCGGAACGCAGTGCCCCCGAACGAGTTCGTGAGAATTATGTCGGAGCCCGCCTTGATATAGCCCTTGTGCACGTCGACGACATCGTCGGCCCTATCGACATTCCACATCTCGGGTGGGTCACCAGCGGTGAGACCGCGGGCGAAGAGCTCGGTTCCCATGGCGCCATCGACCAGCAGCGTCGATTTCTGGTCGAGCAGAGCAGCAAGCGAAACCATCTGTCTAGTGTGCCCCATGTCGGTGTTGCCCGCGTAGATCCAAGGAACGTGAGCCCGAGTTGAACTCGAGCTCCGGTGGCGATCTACAGTTTCGGGATGGTCGACTTTGGCGTTTCAATCTTTCCCACCGATAAGGCAATCGATCCAATGTCGGTGGCTATCGAGGCAGAGAACCGTGATTTCGAATCACTCTGGTTCCCCGAACACAGCCACATCCCGACGAGTCGGGTGTCTCCGTGGGGTGGACGTGAAGGTGCGCCGCCGCTGCCCGAAGAATACTGGCGTTCACACGAGCAGTTCGTCGCGCTCGGCATGGCCGGTGCGGTGACCAAGAAGATCAAGTTGGCGTCGGGCATCTGCCTGGTTGCCCAGCGTGATCCAATCTGGCTGGCCAAGCAGGTCGCGACCGTCGACGCGCTTACTGGTGGCCGACTGCTCTTTGGTATCGGCTATGGCTGGAACCGAGAAGAACTGGCGCATCATGGCGTGGCGTGGACCGAACGGCGTGCGGTACTGCGCGAACATATTCTCGCCATGAAGGAACTCTGGACCAAGGACGAAGCCGAGTATCACGGCGACTATGTCGATTTCGGTTCGAGCTGGTCATGGCCGAAGCCCACGCAGAAACCCCATCCTCCAATCATCCTGGGCGGCACTGATGGACCCAAGACGATGGCCGACATCATCGAGTTCTGTGATGGTTTCATGCCGATTAGTGGCCGCTATGACTTTGCCCAACAGATCACCACGCTGAAGCAGTTGGCCGAGGACGCTGGCCGCGACCCCAATTCGTTCGAGTTCGGGCAGTTCGCTGTGCCGGCCAAAACCGAGATCGTCGACTCGTTGATCGAAGCGGGCATTCACCGCATCGTCTTAGCGTTGCCACCAGCCGATGCCGACACCGTGCTTCCAATCCTGGACAAGTACGCCGAGTTCAAGGCGCAATACGCCTGATCCGGCCGAGGGTGCTGCGACCCGAATGCGCGATTGCGCCGCCGTCACGACACACTGAGTGCCGTGAAACTGAGTTCGGCGGCTGGGTCGCAAGTCGTGGTATCGGCCTTCTACAAGTTCATCCGGCTCGACGATCATGGTGCGGTTCGCGACGCGTTCGCGGCGCGCTGTGACGAGCTGGCGATGCGCGGGTCGATTCTCGTCGCTCCCGAAGGCATAAACGGAACCATCGCCGGCGATCGCAGCAGTACCGATACGTTTTTCGGCTGGTTGCGCAGCGATGCCCGGTTTGCTGACCTCGAAGTCAAAGAGTCGCTCAGCGTGGAACTGCCCTTCCTGCGCATGAAGGTGCGGCTCAAGAATGAGATCGTGACCTTCCGCCAAGGAGTCGACCCGAGTACACGGGCTGGCACCTATGTCGACCCTGGCGACTGGAACGACGTGATCTCTGACCCCGAGGTGTTGGTGATCGACACCCGCAACGAAGAAGAAGTAGCGCTTGGCACCTTCGCCAACGCCATCGACCCTGGCACCGAGTCGTTCACCGAGTTCGCCGACTTCGTCGCGACGCTCAACCCGAACGAACACCCTCGGGTCGCAATGTTCTGCACCGGCGGCATTCGTTGTGAAAAGGCATCGTCGTACCTGCTCGAACAGGGCTTCGAAGATGTCATGCACCTCAAGGGCGGCATCCTCAAATATCTCGAAGATGTCGATCCCAATGACTCGTTGTGGCAGGGCGAGTGTTTCGTTTTCGACGAACGAGTCACCGTCGACCACGACCTGAAACCAGGTGACTACACGCTGTGTCGCGGCTGTCGCCATCCGCTATCACCGAGCGAACGGCAAAACCCAGACTTCGAGGTTGGCGTGTCGTGCGAACGCTGCATCGGCGAACTCACCGAGTCTCGGGCACAACGCCTTCGCGAACGTCATCGCCAGGTGTTGTTGGCAGAGGCACGCGGCACCGATCATCTGGCACGCAAGGCGTGAGGTGACCCAGGCAGCGAACGACCTGTTGTGGGCAATCACAAGCCCATCGCTGGTCTGCGGCGACCAGGTAGCGGCCGTCGCAGAGATGGTGGCCGACGACATCGACGCATCATCGCTGAACGCCTTCCTGGCAACGCGGCCGGCTCATCGGGTCGGTCGTTACTTCGAGCACCTGGTGCACTTCTGGCTCAAAGAAGTGCGGGGCGTCGATGTTGTGGGTGCCAGCGTGCAACTTCGAGAAGGCAAGCGCACCGTGGGCGAACTCGACTTCTTGTACCGCGACGAAGCCGCAACGTTCGTGCACTGCGAAGCAGCTATCAAGTTCTTCCTCCATCATCCCCGGCCCGATGGCAGCGACTATCCGGGCCCGAACGCGTCTGACGATTTCGAGAACAAGACCACCAAGTTGTTTGAACGGCAGTTGCCGATCAGCCGTGAACACTTCCCTGACGTCGAACGGCGCGAGGCGTTTGTGAAGGGCATGATCTTCTATCACCTCGATCACGAGCCGCCGGCTGAGCGCCCACGACGGCTGTCACCAGATCATCTTTGTGGTTGGTGGCTTCGTGCCCGAGAACTCGAGCGGCTGGCCGATCGAGGTGACGTGGTCGCTGCCATAGTGTCGAAGCCGTTCTGGCTTGCACCTCAGGTCGATGCGCAGCTGAGTGAGCCTGCTCAACTAATCGGCGATTTGCGCGAACATTTCGACACGGGGCGAGCACATCCGGTCATGCTCAGCATCCGCGACGCATCGACCAGCGTCGAAGTCGACCGCATGTTCGCAGTCTCTGACGCCTGGCCGCTGTAAGTGGCTTTGGCCTGGAGGCTCAGCGCTCCGGCTAGAGGCCGAGTGCACCCATTACTCGGTCGAGCAGGTGCACCTCGGGTGCACTGATGCGAACGCCGCTCTCTTTGGCGGTGTTCGCCACGCGGTAGCCGACATCGAGCACCCACGTCTTGTATGCCGTTGCCTCGGCCGCATCGGCGCGGTCGTCGAGCACACGAGACATCTGTGCACACGCAGATACCGCCACATCGGCGAGCACGTCGGGCGAATGGACCTCGAATTCGTCGATCTTGTCCTTGACGTCGATGGTGCTGGCGGCTTCGATCAACGCCCGCGCCGCATTGTCGGGGGCTTCGTCAGCGATCGTGGCCATAAGCGTGCGGATCTCGCGGAAATTGCCGACCATGCCGCTGTCTTCAACCTTGGCGATGGCATAACCAACGAGCACCGGCAGCACGGCGACGTCATTCCACTCGTTGTCGGTGAAGTCGAACTGGCTCGTCATGCGTTGAGCCTAGTAACGAAGTGCCGCTCACACCCATGCAAACGTTGCCGGTTGCTGCACTGGTTGGACACATCCCCCGATTCGCCGACCAATTGTCCAGGCGCCAGGCGCCTGGACAATTCAGTGGGGGTTGGTCAGTGTGGCTTGCGGACTAGTTGCGGCCGACGCCGACATATTCTTCGGGCAGCAGCACGCGCCGATCGTCTTTGAGTCCGTCGTCGGTGCTAGCCCGGGTGAGCCCTGCGGCCTCGATCTTGCCATCGGCCATCTCATAGCCAGTGGTGCGCTGGCGGGTGGTTCTGCCGAGCGGCACCGCTAGGGCTTTGAAGTCGGCTTCGGTAAGACCCTGGCCATGCATGGCGCCGGCGGCCCGACTGATGTTCTCGTCCATGAGCGTGCCACCGAGATCGTTCGCACCAGCTTGCAAGATCTGATGGGCACCCTCGATGCCGATCTTGACCCACGACACCTGGATGTTGTCGATCCAACCGTGATAGGCGATGCGGCCAATGGCATGCATCAGAAGGATCTCGCGGAACGTCATGCCACGGCGGGCTTGGCGTTGCAGATAGATGGGCGATGCCATGTGCACGAATGGCAGCGGGATGAATTCGGTGAAACCACCGGTGCGCTTCTGCAGTGCACGAGTGCGCACCATGTGGCGAGCCCAGCTGATTGGCTGTTCAATCGAACCGCACATGATCGTGATGTTCGAGTGCAACCCGATTGAGTGGGCAGCCTCGTGCACCTCGAGCCATTCTTCGGTGTTGACCTTGTCAGAACACAGAATGGCGCGCACATCGTCGTCGAGGATCTCGGCCGCAGTGCCAGGCAGCGACTTGAGGCCGGCGTCCTGAAGCATCTGTAGGTACTCGACCAGCGGTACTTCGAGCCGCTTTGCGCCTTCGAAGACCTCGAGTGCGGTGAACCCGTGAACATGCAGGTCGGGTACGGCTTCTTTGACCGCCCGGGTGACCTCGATGTAGTAGTCGCCATCGAAGCTTGGATGGATGCCACCTTGCAGCGTTACTTCGGTGGCGCCTAGTTCAGCGGCCTCGACGCAGCGTTCTTGCATTTGTTCGAGCGTGAGTAGATAGGGGTTTCCGCGCAGGTTGAGCGACAGCGGACCCTTCGAGAAGCCACAGAAGCGACATTTGAAGGTGCACACGTTGGTGTAGTTGATATTGCGGTTGTGCACCCATGTGAGCACGTCGCCTACGACCTGTTTGCGCAGGTCATCGGCCAATTCAGCGACCGCAGCAACCTCGGTGCCACGAGCCCCGAACAGCGTCACGATCTCGGCTTCGCCGACCTCTTGACCAGAGCGGACGCCGGCAATGACCTCGCCGACGGCGCCACCCGCCGATGCATAACTTGGCACCAGTATCGGCGGGGGATTCTCGGCGCCGGAATACCAGACCGTCGACTTGTCGCCGATGACGACCACGTCGGCGCCG
>JBDNHG010000626.1:0-6753 GCA_041688925.1 Acidimicrobiales bacterium
ACACCATCGACACCACCACACTCACCCGTGGTGGCACCGTGGTCCTCGAGTACAGCCGTCAGGAAACCGTGGCCCTCAGCGGTGGCAGCGGTGGAAACAACTTCGATATTCAGGGCACCCATCGCGAGCAGAGCACCGACGGAAGCACCAGCTCGACCTTCACGCTGAACACCGGCTCGGGCGACGACATCGTCACCTTCGGTGCACCGAGCATCAGTGGTGGCACGTATTCGATCGAGGGCTTCCAGCAGGATCTTGGCGCACCACAGTTCACCGGTGCGCCAAGGAGCCAGCGCGGCATCCCGGTCTTCGTGAACACCCAGGGTGGCAACGACTCGATCACGATTCGTGACACCGCCACCACCGAGCGCACCAACCTGGCGTTCAGCCAGAACGAATTCCGTGACATCTTCCCTGAGGCCCCCGATGCCCGGGCCGATTCGGTCGACATCTACACCGACGTGTTCGGCGAAGATCCACAGACCCGTCCCTTCACCACCGTGTCACTGTCGACCGACGACGACCGGCCGGTCAACATCCACATTCGTGATACGGCAAGCCAGGCGCTGCAGGTCGGCGGCGACAACGTCTTGGTTCGGGTCTCGCTCGGCGATGTTGCGAACACGACCTCGGCGTTCACCCCGTCGGCGACCACGGTCAACACCAATCAGATCGTCTTCGCCACTCCGCACACCTTCGCCGATGGCGACTCCGTCGTCTACCACCAGGGTCGGGGCAACGACTCGATCGGGCTGGTCGACGGTCAGATCTACACGGTGAAGCTGATCTCGACGACGGCCATCGAGCTGAGCGACAGCGTCGGCGGTTCCACGATCTCGCTGACGGCTCCGACCGACGCCGCAGTGGCAATGGATCGATTCACGCCGGTCGGCAATGTGGTTCAGGTGACCACCGCCTCGTACGACACCGTCATCGTCGTCAACGCCGGAACGGGCAACGACACGTTCGTCGTCGAGAACGGCGTGCGCATGAACGGCCACCTCCTCGAGCTCAACGGCCAGAACGGCGACGACACCGCCTACATCGACTTCAATGGCGTCTCGATCATCGATGATGGTGAACTCGGCGCGACCGTCACCGATATCAACTATGACCGTGACGAGGCCGACGCAGGGGTCGAGGGTCGTGGAACCATCGAGCCCGGCACCTACTTCGTCGAAACCCGCTTCGACACCATCTCGGCCAAGTGGCAGTCCCGCATCGTCGATGACACCGGCATCGCGATCAAGGTCGCCGATCTCGGCGACGTGCTCGATATCGGCGTCACGTCCGAATGGCAGAACATCCATGACCTGCCCACCATCGAAACCCCCGACCAGTCCCAGCCGCTGCTGTCCAGGTTCGACTCTCGCCGCGGCCTCGTCATCGATTTCAGCGGTCAGTATCTGGCCACGGGCGACACCATTGTCGGCGCAACCCGGCTCGAGCTTGCCATCGACGCCGCCGGAACAGCGAGCCTGTCAACGGCGAAGAAGGGCGTGCTTGGCGACACCGTCACCGAGGTGACGTTCGACCCGGCCGATGTCTCCGCCGGCAAGGAACTCGATGCCGGCACGTACTACGTCGAAACCCGCTATGCGTCCTCGCCGGCCAGATGGCAGTTCCGTCTGGTCGACGGCGCACTGGGTACTCCGGCCGAGGTCGTCGACATCGTGGGTGGCGGCTTCACCACTGCCTGGCAGAACATCGTCGATCTCACGCCGCTCGCCGACGGCAGCCGAGTCTTTGCGACCGGCACCGGCTTGACCATCGAGTTCGGTCCCGAATACCAGGTGGGCTCGTTCGCCACTGACACCGCAGCCGAATTGTTGCTCGGTGTACCCGATGCTGCACTGTCGCTGACCTTTAACGGCGGCCTCGACACCACGACCGAACCGGCCGCTACCGCCGGCGTCGGCGACACCTTCCGGCTGGCCGGCGACGGCTACGCAACGGGTGGCACCTACCGTCCGAGCAGCACCGTTCCCGGCGGCGGCACCATCGCCATCTCGGGCAACTCACTCACCTTTGCCGGCGTCGAACCTCTGGTTGTGCACGGCTTGCCCGACTTCACGATGCTCACGCCCGATATCGCCGCCGAACTGGTCATCGACAGCGCGCAGCTGGCCAATGTCACCCGCGAAGAGTTGCAGCTCCACAGCCTGATCATCGACGGCCAGGTCACCTGGACCCAGAAGAAGCTGTTCACGCTCACGAACCCGGCGCTCGACCCACGCGAGGTCGGCCGGGCGATCGCGGTCAGCGACAACGGGCAGACGCTCGTAGTCGGTACCCGTGCCACCGCTGGTGGCGCAGCGGCAGCGAACCTGTCCGACGGCTTCGTGCTCGTCTACGAATGGAATGGCACTGCCTGGGTCGAATCGGCCCGCCTGCAGGCCGGCGACGTGCGACTCGGTTCGAATCTGGGCGGCAACTTCGGCGCATCGGTCGATATCGACGGCAACCGTCTCATCGTCGGTGCTCCCGGCGACGCACCGACCACAGCGCCGTCCTTCTCGTTCGATCCGCTACAGGTGAACCCGACGTCGAACCAGATCGTCTTCGCCGGATCCGCACCAGGCGACGGCTGGTCCGTGCAGTACCAGAAGGGCGACGGCAACAACTCGATCGGTCTCATCGACGGTGGCATCTACTACGTCCGAGCGGTGAGCGGCACCCGGATCGAACTCTCGCTGACACCGGGCGGCCCGAGTCTCGACCTCACCGGCGTCACGACCGCCAACGGCAACGACCGACTGACCCGATCCAACTATGGCGCGGCATATATCTTCGAGCGCACCGGGGCCGGTGGTGTCTGGCAACAGCAGCAGAAGATACTTGCCCCGACCTATACGGCCGATCGTCAATTCGGTACTGCGGTCGCGATCAATGGCGCCAAGGCGCTGGTCGGAGCCGCCGGATCGGGCGAGGCCCATTTCTACAACTTCCTCGACGATTCCTGGATCTATCACGTCGGCTTCAGCGGTGGGTCAGACTTCGGGCGTTCGGTTGCGCTTGCGGGCGACTTCGGCGTGGTCGCTGCACCAGCCACCGACTTGGTGCTGGTCTACTCGGTCACCCGAGACCGCGTCAGTCTGATCACCCAGCTGAACCCATCGGAGCCCCAGGCCGGCGAGAACTTCGGTGCATCGGTCGCTGCAGTTTCGACATCGACGACGAAGCGGATCGTCGTCGGCGCCCCCAAGTGGGACAGCCCAGTGGGTTATGCCTACGAGGGGGACAAGGGACCCAACGATCCTGACACCGGCCAGCAGCGAGGGCACCAGGACCAGGGCCGGGTGTTCGTGTTCGACCGAATCGGTTCCGCCTGGACGCTGATGGCACGGCTGACTGCTGATGCCGGTCTCACCCGAGCCGACGCCGCCCAAGAGGCTCGCGACGGTGCCAACTTCGGTGCATCGGTTGCGCTCGACGGCCAGTACGTGGTCGTGGGCGCCCCGGGCCACAGCAATGGTTCGAGCCTGAACACCGGCGCCGCCTACGTGTTCTACGAGCTGCGCGACAACACCGTCGGCACGTCGAGCTGGACTCGATCGGCCGGACAGACCGGCTCGGGCCGTCTCTTCGGCACGTTGGCGGCCGAGAACGATCGCTTCGGACTTGCGGTCGCCGTCGGCGCAGGCCGGGTCACCGTCGGCATTCCCGGATACGACGAACCGGTGCTGAACCAGCGGCAGAACCTCGGTGCGATCCAGGCATTCACCACCAACGGTGCCGTCCCCGACCCCAGGACCACGTCCACGTCCCCGGGCTATCTGCTCGACGCCGAGAAGCTGAGCGAGGGCGCAACCTTCGATAACTACGGCCGCATGACCCTCTACGACGCCGGTACCCGTCAGTTGTTCGTTGCCGCCGACGGGTCCGACCGCGTGTACGTCTACGCGAACGAAGGTTTGCATTGGCGTCTGACCGACACCCTCATGGGGCCGAACAACAGCGAGTTCGGCACCGATATGGCGATGTCGTCGCGATGGCTCGTGATCGGCGCCCCGGGCAATTTCTACAACACTGTGTACATCTACGAAAAGGTCAGTGGAACCTGGAACCTCGCATCGTGGCAGCGCAAGACCATCACGGGTGCGGGTCGATTCGGCACGTCGGTCGATGTGAACGGAAACCGCATCGTTGTCGGCGAGCCCCTGGCCAACGTGCGCTACAACACCCGGGGCGGCAGCCAGTACATCGATCTTCAAACGCCTGGTGACGCCGTGGTGTTCAAGCTCAGCGGTACGACCTGGAGCCTGGAACGACGGCTGATACCCGACAACGGAGCTATTCCGCTCACGCGGGTGCAGCTGGGCACCGAGGGCATCCCAGGTGCTGGACGCGTGTACGCCTATCAGCACAGCAATCTACGTGGGTGGTACGAGAGCCTGCCCCTCGGGGCGCAACCGGGTTCTGGCAAGCAGTGGGCGAACGGCGATGACTATTCGTCGGTCAAGGTGTGGGGTAGCACCCAGGCCAAGTTCATCGATGACGGCTGCCTGTTCTGCGACAGCGGAACCGTCGACATCCACAACTACAGCGAAAATCCGTACTGGCTGAACTTCACCGAAAACAACGGCACGCTGCCGGCCGGCGTGTACGTCTATGTGAACGGCTGGCAGTACTCACCCGGCCAGGGGCTGCCCAACCTGCGTGACCGCAACGACGACATCAACCGCACCGAGATCTCGATCCTCGACGTCTACAACCTGGGCAAAGGCCTGCGACAGACCTATACCACCGTTGGTGTGCCAACCACAGGTATCAACAACATCCAGTACCCACCGGGGCCAGTGACCGCCTATGGCGGTCTCGCCAACGCTCGTTTCGGAACCGTCGTTCAATTCGATGGGGCGAATAATGTTCGAGTCATTTCACTCGCACAGGGCCTGACCGACGAATACAATCTGACGTCGGCCTCGACGTCGCCGTACCGATTCTCACCACAGGTTCGGGTCGAAGGCTCTGCCGCTAATCTCCCGATGTTGGGCTCCGCAAGGTCCGGAGGTGCTCGCGACAATATCGGTGCCGGCCGCGGGTCGACGTTCATCGTCGGGGGGCCGACGAACCTTGTCAGCGGTGTGGCTTACGTGTTCAACTCGCAGACCGGATTCGGCGAACTGCTCCTGCGGCCCTACAAGTTCAATTCGGGAACCAACCTGACCGAACTCGAGACATCAAAAGTTGGTCTCGGGCTCGGCCCGTCAGTCATCTCCGATGGCTTCTACCTGGTCGGCAACGATTCGAACATCGGCAGTAACCAGTACATCTACAACTTCCGTCAGCGGGGCCCGGCCTGGACCCCATCGACCCTGACCGTGGCAGCACCGCTGGCCAAGGCCAAGCTCGGTGCGAGTGTTGCAATCGCCGGTACCACGGCAGTCCTGGGCGCACCCGACTACGGCAATCACGGCTCGGTATTCGTCTTCAACCAGACACCCAACAGCGACCCCGATCGCGATCCTCTCTGGGATCTGCAAGCCCAGATCGAAGCGCCTGGCTTCCGGTCGGGCGACCGGTTCGGTGCCAGCGTGGCCATCAACGGTGAGAACTTGATCGTTGGCGCACCGGGTCGCGACCTGGGCACCGACGACGACGCCGGTGGCGCATACATCCTGCGCCGATTGAACGACGACTGGATCCTGCAGGCCGAACTCCGCGGCACCATCATTGGCCAAGAGGCCGGCACCGCGGTCGACATCGGCGCCGAATATGCGGTGATCGGCGGACCGAAGACCAGCACGCCGGGTGTCCACCTGTTCCGCAAGCTCGGCAACACCTGGTCTCCCGACGCCGTGACCGCCACCCCACAGGCCGGCAACGGTTTCGGCACCTCGGTGCACCTGGCCGACACGACCCTGTTCGTCGGTTCTCCCGGCCACGTCGTCGCTTCTCCCGGCCTCAACACCGCCAGCGGTGCCGTGCACATCTATTCATTGGCGCCGCATCCCCGGAACGTCACGTCAAACGTGACCTCGAACGTCAGCAACCCTCGCACCATCGACTCCGTCGGTGGTGCGGCGGGCGACGAGTTCGGCACCTCGATCGACGGCAGCGGCCGATACATCGTCGTGGGTGCGCCCGGCACGTCGAACGACACCGGCGCCGCCTACATCTTCGTGCGCCCTGTCGGAACAACCGGTTGGTTGCAGACCACACTCGACTACTCCGATGGCGCAGTCGAGGGTGATCGCTTCGGCACCTCGGTGGCGATGGACGGCACCCAGATCATCGTCGGCGCTCCGGGTCGCAATCAGACGACCGGCACCGACGGTCGCACCTACACCGAGGGCGAAGCGTTCAGCTATGGGCTGAGAAACAATGGCGATTGGGCGCTTGAAACGCCGGCCAACTCGTCTGACCATGTGTTGGCCGGAGCCCGAGCATTCGCCGGCGACAATGTCGGCTACTCCGTCGCCATCTTCGGCGATCTCGCGATCTTGGGAGCACCGCAGTTCATTGGTCGTCCACCTGGTGCCATCGACATCGATGGCAGCGGCTACGCCTTTGTCCGACAGGTCAATCCGCCGACGGTCAAGGTCCTGCCAAGCCGCCAAGGCGCACTGATCGCCGGGGCGATGACCAATACCATCGGCGGTTCGGTCGGCGTCACTGCGGCCACGCTGCAATTCTTCGACATCGAGCACTTCGATCTGCTATTGAGCCTTGCCGATGATCTGGCCGGCGACCCGATCATCAGCACCCTGCTCATTAAGCCCGAGGGATTCACCGCCTATGGCTTGCAAG
>JBDNHG010000627.1:0-5021 GCA_041688925.1 Acidimicrobiales bacterium
GGTTTGGCTCGCGCTGCATCTCCATGGCGTGGCGCTGTTCCGCAATGAACTCGATCGCATGCTCGATATGGCCGAGAGCGCTGCTGAGCGTCTGGCAGCGATGCCAGAAATCGAGTTGATCGCTGACCAGCCGCAATTGTCGGTGGTCGCCTTCCGGGCAAAGGCCGGCGATGACGCGACACGCTCGCTGCTCGATGCATTGGTCAACTCGCGCGAAGTGCACGTATCGAGCACGACGATCGACGGCAAGTTGTTCGTGCGATTCGCCTTTCTCAGCCAGCGCACGACCGACGAGATCCTCGACACCGCCATCGAGATCGTGCGGATGACGCTGCATCCAGGCACCTGAGCGTCAGAGCACTGTCGGGTGTAACAGTGGCTCGAAGCCATGGCGCAGCGCTCCGACCGTCGACGCTGGGGTGAGCACTTCGATGGATCTGTCGGCGATCGTGAACTCGGCCCCGTAACCGGTGAAAGACCATTCGGCCAGACGCAGTCGCCCCGCCACCAGATGCGCTTGATCACCGACAAGGACCATGGTGCCTCGCGGCAGCGATGCAGCTTGGTGCCGGCTGGTTGCTTTGGCTCCGGTGGTCGTGCGGCGCTCTCGATGTAGAGCGGCATCGACGATGGGCGCTCGTCGACCAGTCGTTGGCGCTATCGATGGGTTCGCAGCAGACCACGCGGCGACGAACTCGTTGTAGTCGGCACGCCGACAGTATGCACATGGGCGATGACCCGCAGCCAACGCCGTGGCTTCGTCGAGGAAGAAGAGCTCGGTCCACTTGCGGCCGGTCATGACCTCACGAGTACGGCCTTTCCAGGACAACACACAGGTGATCCATGCACGCGAGGTATACGTGCGCACGATGGAGCGGTGGTCGTCGTGGAGTATCCCTCGGTTACCGGTCATGAGCCCACGTGCCCGCGTAGCGACGAGGTTCCCAGAGGGATCCACACGATTTTGAAGCGGCACCCGTGCGACAGTAGCAACCACTCACCGGCCCGTCAGCGAGCGGTCCTATTTGGGTGGCTCGTCGAGGCCGATGGCGCTCCAGGCGAGGCGGGCGTGGGCGCCCTTGACTCGGTTGACGGCTTGTGTGACCTCGACATCGGCCGCGAGCGATGCCAGGGCGTAGGCATCGTTGGGAGCGAGTGAGAATCGATTGGTGAGTTGTCGCACGAGCGACTCGACGGCCTGTCGCACCGCGAGGTCAAGGTCTTCGTCGAGCCCAATGGTGACGAGATGAGTCGGTGTTTCTACCCACGGGATTCGCAGCAGGTCAGGAAGCTCAGCCGCTTTTAGAATGGTGAACCGCAGATGGGCACGTTCCATCGACGTCTCGATAGCGGTCTGGTTCACTTCGCCGTCGCCTTGGGCAGCATGGGCATCGCCGGCATAGAAGCCGGCACCTGCTCGGAAGACGGGAAGAAAGAGCGATGAGCCGACGACCAGCTCGGTTAGGTCCATGTTGCCGCCGAACGGACCGGGCGGAACCGACGAATGTGCGCCGTCGTCAGGTGGCGCCACGCCCATGATTCCCAGGAATGGGTTGAGGGGGAGGGCAATGCCTGGCAGCAGCTCTGTTGTCATGGTGTCGCGGTCGAGGCGCAGATGTCGCAGGGCTCCGTCGGGGAACTGGTCGGCTAGGACACCGCGCCCGAGTGGGCTGGGCAAGGCCAGGTTGAAACCCCATTCGCCCAGCATGAGCTCGAGCACGTCTACCCGCAGCACGTCTCCGGGTTCGGCCCCGATCACTTCTATGGGGCCGGTGATCGAGTGGGGGCCGAGCGGGGCGTCCTCGCGAAGCATCAGCAGCTGCTCGATGTCCATGCCGGGCACGACTTGGCCTGCCCAATGGCTCCAGGTCTCGATGGCCACGTCGTCACCATCGCCGATCGTCAGCACCGGTGAGAACGAAGCGTCGATCACGCCGACCCGCACCGTGTCGTGGTTGGCGGGCAATTCGTGGCTCACCACGGTCAAGTGGCCGTGGCGTTGTCGGGACGATCTTCGCCGGTAAGCGAGGCGACCAGCCGGTTGACGGCCTTGGTGGCCTCGGGCCCGGCGGCGTTTCCATACATCAGCCGGGCCAGCTGGCTGCCGAGATAGGGATGCAACCCCATGTCGTAAAGGGCACGGAAGTCGGCTGCATCGATCGCCGCCCGTTCCTCAGGTCTGAATGCATACCCATCGAGCACCGGCGTTGGATCGACCTCGAAGCGGGCGCGTAGCTCGGGATCCCATTTGAGATCCTGCACGAGGTCGTGCGTGACCAACGTCGCGTCAAATCCTTCGAAGGCCATCAGTTTCCCATCTGCCAACGCACGGCGCCGACGCCGCACTTGAAATTGTCATACGCCGTGTAGCCCAAGCGGCTGCAGGGTCGCGAGCCGATTGCGCCGAGCACCACGAACCAGGCGTAGAGCTCGGCCGTTCCGCCGGCGCCGGACTCTTCCATGCGTTCGGGCGTGGCCTCGTCGAGCAACCTCTCGTGGTCATCGGCCTCGAGCATGTCGAGGAACCAGTGGTCGAATTCTTCGTCGATGAAGAAGTAGCGCTTGCCTCCGGGTTCATGCGACATACCCCCTGATCCAAACAAGCCAACCCGCATTCCGTCGGGCAGGTCGTTTCGGATGAGATCGCCAAGCGCTTGGCCAACCGCATAACACTGTCGTTGGTCAGGAACCGGTGGCACGTTGCAATTCGTGAGGACCGGCACGACCGGTACCGCGTTGGTGTCGAGGTCACATAACACCGTGGGTATTGACAAGTTGTCGTCGTAGAACAGGTTGCTGCGGCGGCCGAAGAACTTGATGTCTCGCCGGGCCATGCCAGCAATCAAGGCCTCGGCGACGTCAGGGCGCCCCTGCAATGTGTAGTCGCGGCAGTTCAGCCATTCTTGATACCACTCGTAAGGGCCATGGTGTTCGGCCGCCATGCCGACGAGGAAATCTGGGTATTCGAGCACCCGTGAGTTGGCGAGATGGTCGTTGCCGATCAGTATCAGCACGTCGAGGTCGGCGGCGGCTATCTCGGCTGCCATGGTGCCGTACATCTTGTCGACTTCTGCCTTGGTCTCTTCGGGTGCGCCGTCGTAGAGCCCGGCAAGTCCGGGTGCATGGCTGGCCGCTACGGAGAGCACGATTTCACCCATATTTCAGCGCTCGTCCTTGCTTGGACGTGCGTCCTCGCCAGGTCCCTTGACGAAGAACATCACCATGCGCTCATCGTCGGAGGCAGCGATTGAATGGACGACGTCTGCGGGGCTGAACACCATGTCACCGGCTTTGACCGCTGTTGTCTCGCCGTCGATTGTGATTGACCCCGCGCCTTCGAGGATGTAATAGATCTCTTCCTGAGCCATGTGGAAGTGCTCGCGCGTGCCTTGACCCGCCTCGTAACAGACCAATTCGGCCACGAGCAGGGGCTCCGATAGGAGCTTCTTGCGTACCCGGCGTTTGTCGGTGAATTCGATCATGTCGAGGACACTGACGTTCTGGACGGTCACGGTCGTCTCTCCTTGTGTGAGGTCACATCGGCTGATGTGGTCGATCCTCTAGAGATCTGTCTGCCATTGGCGGTAAACAGCAGAGAGACCGGGTCGACCCGCCCATCTGATCATCCGAACGACTCGAGCGCAACATGAACGGTGCGGCCGGACTGCTTATCGGCGTTAGGTCGGGGGCGGCGCTGCCTGAGATGCGAGGCCGGGAGGGTCTAGGCGCCATCCTTCTCGGTGACTGTGGAAATGGCCGCAACCGGGGCCTCCGAGGTGGGTTGCCAAGATGAGCGTGTGGTCATCGCAGTAGCGCTCGAGGAATGACCGCCGCGTCACCGCCGCCTGCACGGGGTCAACGTCGGGGTTGCTTGACCACTCAGGATGTTCGATCTGCACCGCCGCATGGAAGATGTCACCGGTGATCACCGCATCATCATCGTTTGACGAGATGCGAACGCTGTGGTGGCCGGGTGTGTGGCCCGGGGTCGGTTCGAGCCAGATCAAGTCGTTGAGCACCTGCGTCGAGGGGACCAGCTCGGCTTGGCCAGAGTCGATGATTGGCTGCACACTGTCAGCGACGACGTCACCATAGATCTGCGGCTCGACTCGCCAGTGCTGCCACTCTTTGTCGCCGAACAAGTACCGCGCGTTTGGAAATGTCGGCCGCCACTCGTCGCCGTCGAGGACAGTGTTCCACCCCACGTGGTCGACATGAAGATGGGTGCACAACACCGTGGTGACTTCCTCGGGCGGGAAACCCGCAGCTGTCAGCCGCTCGAGATAGTCGGTCTGCTGGAGATGCAACTTCGGCGACCCTGGTCGCACCTTGTCGTTGCCCCCGCAGGTGTCGATGAGGATCTTCTCATCGCCGACCTTGAGTCCGAATGTGTTGATCGACAACCTGATCTCGCCGGTGACAGCATCGGCGAAGGGGCCGACTACCCAGTCATGGTCGAGCACCACCTCTGGCGTGGCCCTAGAGACGAAACGTGTTGGGTCCCACAGGTCTTCTGACTCGACGATCTTGGTGATTGAGACCTCACCGATTTGCCAATTGTTCATCGCGTGCTTTCGGCTGTCGCTGGTCTGACTATGCCGTCGGAGCGTACTCCATTCGAAAGTACCGTTGCGGCGGTGATGGCACCCCGGTCGCAGGTTGTCAGGGTCACGGCGGGCGCTGATTTCGTCCGGTCAGCTTGCTGTGGCGAGGCGGATGCCCCGCACCGCCACGTCGAGTCCCAGAACGGACAGTGCGACCGCAAGGGTCGGTGCATGTGCGACGAGCGCTGCGGCGCCGCCGACGGTTCCGGCTAGCGGCGAGATCCAGGACCGGGTGATGGCGAAACCTGCTGGCAGGCATTGGCGACCGCCGCCGCGCAGCACCGGGCCGAGATAGGCCAAGGACGCAACGACAATCGGGATGTAGCCGCCGATGATGAGCGCTCGCACAGTTCTGGGGCGATACCCGAGGTCGGCGAACGCATCGGCTGCAAGGACGACCGTCATGGCGATCCACCA
>JBDNHG010000628.1:0-3601 GCA_041688925.1 Acidimicrobiales bacterium
CCGTCGGCGCCAACCGAATACCCAGGGTCACAGACCGCCGGCGCTGGCTCGGCACCTTCTTCGACGGCCGAATCGATGCAGATGAGACCTGCGGCACCGAGTTCTTGCCCTGTCGAGCATGCAGCGCCTTCTGGACGAGTGTCGATCTCGACACAAAGCAGGCCCGCAACATCGAGCTCTTCGCCCGCTGGACAGACGCTGTTCGGATTGTCGTCGATGATGTCTTCGCACATCAATCCTGCAGCATCGAGCTGCTTGCCTTCAGGGCAGATCGGGGCATCGGCACCAAGTTCGAGTTCACAGGTCACGCCGTTGCTGCTCAGCACCGACCCGTCGGGACAGCTTTGCGCCAACGAGTCAGACTGCGTTGCAAAAGTGAGCAGCCCCAACAGGAGCGCAGCGATGAGCACGACGACTATTGGTCGGCCGGCGCGCCGAGCAGACGATGGAGGCGCGATCATGCGCACACTGCCATCGCGTCTGTCAAACGTCGAGGAACCGTGACAGGGCAAACGCCGACGCGACCATGCCGATGATGGCTCCGAGCGCAGTCATCGCTACCCAAATCCAGATCAGGTTGCGGTCAGGCGCCCGCAGGTCAGCGAGCAACGCCAAGCCATCGCCGGCGCCAAGGCTTGCGAGGAAGTTGTTCCACACGCGAAACACCGGCAGGGTCAGGGCGCCGCCCAAGAGGCCTTGGAGCACACCCTCGATCATGAAGGGAAGCCGGATGTACCAGTTCGACGCGCCCACGAGCCGCATCACTTCAACCTCGCGTCGGCGGGCGAAGATGGTGGTGCGAATGGTGTTGTAGACGAGCAACAGAGCCGACAACAAGAGCGCGATACCGACCCAAAGGAAGACCAGGTTGACCTTGTCGCTGAAGTTCTCGATGTCCTTGATCGTGTCGACTGCGGCCACGACCTCGAAGACGCCGGGGTCGTCGCGGAAGCCGTCGGCCAATGTCTCGACGACATCTGATTCGGGATTCTCGGGCACGATCCGGAACGACGGTGGCATGTCGGCAATGGCAACCGATTCGCGGATCTGATCAGAATCGCGGAACATCGACTGGAATTCGACAAACGCGGCTTCTTTGTCAACGAAGGTGAACCGGTCGATCTCGGGGCTCGACTGGAGCTTGTTGGTGACCGACGAGGTTTCGGCGTCGCTGGCGTCGGGGTTGAGGAAGACGATGAACTCGACGTCGTCTTTCCAACGTTCGGTCGCCGAGTCGACCGCTTGGCCAACAATGATGCCGCTGCCCAGGGCGAGCAGCGAAATGAAGATCGTCACCAGGGTGCCGATGAACAAGCTGGGGCTGCGTCGCATGCTGTAACTCAGCTCGCGAAAGAGGTTGCCTATACGAAAGTTCATGTGGACCTACTCGTATACGCCACGGGCCTGGTCACGAGCCAGGTTGCCGTGGTCGAGTTCGATAACGCGCTTGCGCATGGTGTCGACAATGCCACGATCGTGAGTCGCCATGACGACGGTCGTGCCGGTCTTGTTGATGCGATCGAGAAGCTTCATGATGCCGACCGATGTGGCGGGGTCGAGGTTTCCAGTCGGCTCGTCAGCCAGCAGGATCAGAGGCCGGTTGACGAACGCTCGAGCGATAGACACGCGTTGCTGCTCACCACCAGACAGTTCCTCGGGATAGTTGTCTGCCTTCTTGCTCAGACCGACCAGCTCGAGAATTGCCGGAACCTGGGTCGAAATCACGTGGCGAGGGCGACCGATTACTTCGAGCGCGAACGCCACGTTCTGCGAAACGGTGCGATTGTCGAGCAACTTGAAGTCTTGGAAGATGCAACCAATGTTGCGGCGCAAGAAGGGCACCCGCCACCCGCTGAGGCGACCAATGTCTTTGCCAGCAACGTAGATGACCCCATTGTCGGGGTTCTCTTCCTTGTTGAGCAATCGCATGAACGTCGACTTGCCCGAACCCGATGGGCCGACAAGGAAGACGAATTCGCCCTTTTGGATCTCGCAGGTGACATTGCGAAGAGCGACAACATCGCCCTTGTATACCTTTGAGACATTCTCGAGTTTGATCATGGTGGTGGTGTCCTGGATCCATGACGCGACCCAATGGAGGACGCGATCATGTGGCGTGGAACCTGCAAACCATACTCGTCTTACAGCCCTTATCGACGGCACCCCGACCCGAAACCGGTGTGCCACGCGCCGCTGCGACCGGTGCGCCCGCAGCTACCCGAAATGGCGAGCTTCTATCCGCTATTGGTTTCCCTATATCAGACGCTGGCGCGTTGCCACTGGAGGTACGCCTCCATAAACGGCTGGATGCCGCCGCTGAGCACGTTCGCTACGTCACCCGTCTCGAACTCGCTGCGCAGATCCTTGACCATCTCGTATGGCTGAAGGACATAACTTCGGATCTGGGAACCGAAGCCGACGTTGAGGGCTTCGCCTGCGATCGCAGCGATTTCGGCATCGCGCTTTTTGCGCTCGAGATCGAGGAGTTTCGCCTTGAGCGTCTGCATCGCCCGGTCTTTGTTCTGATGCTGGCTGCGTTCGTTCTGGCACGAGGTGACCGTGCCGGTCGGCAAGTGGGTGATGCGCACGGCCGAATCGGTCACGTTGATGTGCTGGCCACCCGCGCCAGATGCGCGATAGGTGTCGATGCGCAGGTCACCTTCGTCGAGTTCTATCTCGTCGCTCAACTCGTCGAAGAGCGGCACGACGCTGATCGAAGCAAACGCCGTTTGACGTTTGCCTTCCTTGTTGAACGGTGAGATTCGTACCAGGCGATGCACGCCGTTCTCGCTGCGCATCCAGCCGTAGGCGTAGCGACCAGAGATTACGACCTCGGCCGAGGTGAGTCCTGCTTCGGATCCCTCTTGGGCAGCTTCGACCGACACCTTGAAGCCGCGACGCTCGGCCCATTTGAGATACATCTTGAGCAACATCTCGGCCCAGTCCTGGGCATCGGTGCCGCCTTCGCCTGACTGCAGGGTCACCACCACGTCGCGTTCGTCGTATTCACCCGACAGCAAGGATCGAAGTTCGAGTCCGTCGAACTGCTCGCTCGATGCCGCCAGAAGGCTACGGATCTCGCCTTCGACCGAATCGTCTTCCATCTCGACACTGAGTTCTTGCAGCGTCGCTGCTTCCTCAACCCGTTCGGCAAGGCGGTCATAGGTGTCGAGGTCGTCAGCAACCGCTGAGAGCTCACCGGTCACCTTGCGGGCCTCGTCAGGGTCATCCCACAACCCAGGAAGCGCAGCGGCGTCTTCGAGTTCGGGCTTGCGCTCGCGCAGATCGACGATGCTGAGATAGACCTCGGCTTCACCGAGTCGCTTTCTCAGCGCGGCGATCTCACCCGAAAAATCTTCCATCTATTGTTTCTAGCCGGAACAGCCGCCGTTACGACGGTTGTGCCTGCCTCAGCTCACGCGGCGTTTCGGCGAGGAACGAGTATAAAGTCAGCGGACCGCCCGCGATCGAGCGCGCACCTCCGCGAGTTGTGAGCCTCAGCGAACAACTCGGTTAGAGACGAGGCCCCCCAGGGCCGAGGAACGGCGACTACCCGCGATCGAGCGCGCACCTCCGCGAGTTGTGAGCCTCAGCGAACAAC
>JBDNHG010000629.1:0-2660 GCA_041688925.1 Acidimicrobiales bacterium
GGTCCCGCCCCGGATGGAGGCGTACAGCGAGGCCAGCAAGGCAGTTTTTGACATCTTCCGCGACACCACACCCGAGGTTGAGCCGATGTCGATCGACGAGGCATTCCTCGATGTGACTGGCCTTTATCGCCTGGTCGGCCCAGGTGTCGTCGTGGCAACTCGGCTGCGTTCCCGGGTACTCGCCGAGGTCGGAATTCCTATCAGTGTCGGTTGCGCTTCGACCAAGTTCCTGGCCAAGGTCGCCAGCGCGGTCAGCAAACCCGGCGGGTTGCTCGTTGTCGAACCCGGTCACGAACTCGAGTTCCTGCATCCCCTGCCGGTCGAACGATTGTGGGGAGTTGGTCCCGTCACCGCCGCGCAACTACGAGAACGCGGCATCACCCATGTCAGCGATGTCGCCGCAGCAGACCTCGACGAGCTCATGCACTTTCTTGGCAAGGCAACCGGCCGGCACTTGCACGCAATCAGCAACAACGCCGACCCCCGCAAGATCGACACCGCACGTCGTCGACGATCGATCGGGTCACAACGATCGTTCCCACGTGGGGGCTTGCAACGACAAGAATCCGAGGCTGTATTGCTGGAGGTCGTCGACCGCGTCACCAATCGGCTCCGAATCGCCGATCGGGTGGCCCGCACGGTCGTGCTGCGACTGCGGTTCGGTGACTTCAAGGCCGCGACCCGTTCACGAACACTTACTCAGGCCAGCTCGAGCACCGCACTGATCCATCGAGCGGCCCGACAGTTGCTTGACCAGGCCTGGCCGCTGGCCCAAGAACGCGGGCTTACCAGGGTCGGCATCTCGGTCACCAACCTGAGCAGCGCCGATGCGGTGCAACTTGCGTTCGATTTCGACGGCGGGATGCCCATCGAGCTCGACACCACGATCGATCAGATCCGCGATCGCTTCGGCACCAGTTCGATCGGCCGTGCTGCCCTCGTCAACCGTGAACTGCGCACGGTTCCGCTGCTGCCCGACTAGCGCTGGCGGGCCGTCGTCGTGCGCTACCACGTATCAGACGACATTCGATCGTTTCGGCGCACGAAGCAGTCAGCGCACGCCCTGCGTCCAGCTGACGTAAAGGGCGCGCCGATGTCTCAGCTATACCGCCGCAGGTGTGACCAGATCGGACGCATCCGAGAGTTGTACGCCGTCATCACCAATCCGAGCAGAACACCAAACGCGATATGTGCGATATAGACGGTGGCCCTGAACTCAGCCACGGTCACCGTCGCGAATGGACCGCCGACGCCCAGCGACTTTGGCACCGGTCCGAGTGCGAAACCAACACCAAGCGCTAAGCCGTACAGCGTGGCCGCTACCACGCCGCCGAGTTTCCAGCGACGCGACGCTGGCATGCCGCCCGCGATGAGGGCGAACGTGATGCCGAACGCAGCGCCGTTCCAAAAGTGGTCGACATAGCCGACAACATCAGACCAGGTGCTCGGCCCTTGCATGATCCGATCGGTTGCCTTGATGCCCATCAGGCGGGGCAGGTCACCCGGCATTGTTTCGAAGACTCGGAACCCAATGTGACGCACGATCTCGAGCCCGACCGTGCCCACAACGCCGGCGGCGGCGCCAATCAGAATTCCTGATCGGAGCCGTCGCCAGTTGAAGGTAAATGAGGCCACGAGCGCCACTGCCATCACGATCATGGACGGTAAGCCGATGGTCAGCAGCAGGTCGGGAAACGTCTGCTTGCCCTTGGACGACTCAGAGAACAGCACTGCGCCTGACGCAGTCGCTGCGATGAGCACGACGCCGGTTGCGATCAGTTCTGCGACGCCGACGATCGGCAACCCGTCGGCCGTCTCTTCGCCCGACAAGGCTGACACAATCGATTCGTTCCTGCTGACGGTGGTGGTGTGCATCGTGGCCTCCGAATCAGCCGAGGGCCGACATCATCATGGTGAGTGCTTCGGCCATCGTCTGGCCGCCCTCAGCGAGCGTCGGGTCGACGGCGGTGAACAACGGTGCGGGATCGAAGTAGCCCACGTAGGTGCCGTCATCATCGGCCCACACCTGCACGCGAATCGGGATGACAGCGCCGATGGCAGGGGTTTGCTCGAAGAACAGCTTGCCTGCACTTGGATTGCCTACGAACAGGCTGTAGCTGCCCTCGAGTTCGAGCCCGGTGGCTTTCATGGCGCCTGCCTCGTCGAGTTCGCCGAGCACCATCATTCCGTTGTCTGCCACCATCTCTCTCAGGCCGGCGAGCGTGTCGTCGAACCCCATAGGAGAGTCAACAACGATCCAGTCAGAGACTTGGTCGGCCCCAGTGATCGTGGCCGTCGTAGCGTCGGCATTACCAGTGGCCATTGCTGCAATCATCGATGCGGCTGTTGCCATCATTTGGCCGCCCTCGGCGAGCGTGGGGTCGACCGCTGCAAAGCGAGGTGCCGGGTCGAAGTAGCTGACGTAGACGGCGCCGTCTGTGTCGGCCCATACATGCATCTGCACGGGGATGACCGACCCGATCGCCGGCGTGGCCTCGAAGAACGTCTTGCCTGCACTCGGGTTGCCGACAAAGTAGCTGTGGGCGCCGTCGAGTTCGAGCCCAGTAGCGCTGAGCGCTCCGGCCTGGTTGATGTCGCCAAGGGTCATCATTCCGTTCGAGGCGATTGCTTCACTGAGCGCTGATTCGGTGTCGGAGAAC
>JBDNHG010000630.1:0-3428 GCA_041688925.1 Acidimicrobiales bacterium
GGAAGTCGCCGATGCCGAGCTCTTTCTGATCTTTCATACAGAACGGGCAGTGGTCGGTGCTGACAACGCTCAGGTCGTTGGTGCGCAAGCCGTTCCACAGGTCGGCGTGGTGATGTTCGTGTTTGGTGCGAAGCGGGGTGCTGCAGACATACGCCGCTCCGGCGAAGCCGGGCAAACCCAGATGGTCTTCGAGGTTCAGGTAGAGATACTGCGGGCAGGTTTCGGCGAAGACGTTCGCACCCTTGCCTCGAGCAATGGCGACCTGTTCGAGAGCCTCGCTGGCCGACAGGTGCACGATGTACAGCGGCGACGCACCAACCTTGGCCAGCTGGATGGCGCGGTGGGTTGCTTCGCTTTCGAGTTCGGCTCGGCGCACGTAGCCGTGATTGATTGGATCGGTCTCGCCTCGTTCGATGGCCTGCTCGGCGAGCAGATCGATGGCGATGCCGTTCTCGGCGTGCATCATGATCATGCCGCCGTTGCCGGCTGCCTGCTGCATCGCCCGCAGGATCTGAGCATCGTCACTCAAGAAGACGCCGGGGTAGGCCATGAACAACTTGAAGCTGGTCACGCCCTCTTGCACGAGGATGTCCATCTCCTTGAGCGAGCTGTCGTCGACGCCACCAATGATCATGTGGAAGGCGTAGTCGATCGCGCATTCGCCGTCGGCCTCTGCCATGCGAGCATCGAAGCACGAACGCACATTCTCGCCAGCCATCTGGGTGGCGAAGTCGATGATCGTGGTCGTGCCTCCCCAGGCCGCAGCCCGCGTGCCCGATTCGAAATCGTCGCTCGCCTTGGTGCCGCCGAACGGCAACGACATGTGCGTGTGCACATCGACGCCACCGGGGATGACATATTTGCCGGTCGCGTCGATGACCCGTTCGGCGCCGCCTTCGGCTGAGAGCGCCGGATCAGATCCGGGCGACATGATCGCGATGATCGTCTCACCATCGACCAGCACTTCGGCCGGATCGGCACCGGTCGTCGAGATGACCGTTCCACCCTTGATCAACGTTGTCACTATGTCTCTCGCAATCTCACGTTTGCTTCGCTCTGCGTGCTCTGCGGATTGTCTCCGCTGACCGCATGCCGGCAATACGTGGTGTCGTCGTTTGGTTCTCGGTTCGATTCTGTCATAGGAGTGTGCTCGATCGAATTGTCCAGGCGCCTGGCGCCTGGACAATTCGGTCACACCGCATTAATCGCTGCAATCAGAATGTCGAGGCCTTCGTCCATCTCTGCCTCGGTGATATTCAGCATTGGCGTGAGCCGAAGGACGTTGCCATAGAGGCCGCCTTTGCCCACGAGTAGGCCGCGGGCCTTGGTCTGCTCGAGCAAGACCTTGGCTGCCTTGGAGTCAGGTTCGATGCTTCCGGGATGCACCATTTCGATCGCTTGCATCAGGCCTCGGCCTCGTAGCTCGGCGATCCAATCGGTCGCTTCGACCACCGGACCGAGCCGTTCGGCCAACTGTTGGCCGCGTGCCTTGGCGTTCGCCTGCAGACCGGCCTCCTTGACATAACGCAATGTCGCCAGCCCCGCGGCAGCCGACAGCGGATTGCCGCCGAAGGTCGAAAAGCTCAGGTGCGGGAGGCAATCCATGACGTCGGGTCGGCCAACGATGCCGGCCAGCGTGATGCCATTGCCGACACCCTTGGCGAACGTCAACATGTCGGGCACGATGCCGTGCGCCTGATAGCCCCAGAAGTGCTCACCAGTGCGGCCCCAACCGGTCTGCACTTCGTCGCTCACGAACAAGATGTCGTGCTCATCGAGGATCTTGTGCATTGCACCGAAGAACCCATCGGGTGGGGTCGCAAAGCCGCCAACGCCCTGGATTGGTTCGGCGATGAGGCATGCCACGTCGCCGGCGGTCATCATGTCGATCACCTGCATGAGGTCAGCGACACATGCCTGGGTGTAGCCCTCGTCGTCGAGGTCATGGTGCGGGCTGCGCAATCGATACGGGCCTTGCACGAAGTTGACCGACAAGCCAGACACCGCGGTGTTCGACCATGACCGATGCGACGTGATCGCCTGGGTCGTGAACGAACGCCCGTGATAGCTGTTGCGCATAGCCAGCACTTCGTTTGACTTGCGGTAGTACGTCGCCAGCAACAGCGCGGTGTCGTTGGCCTCGCTCCCGCTGGTGGTGAAGAACACCTTGGCCCCGGGGATTCCCGAGACGGCCGCGATTTCTTCGGCGAGCTCGATCATCGGCTCGCTGAGATACAGCGTCGACGTGTGCATCACCTTTGTGGCCTGGGCTTGCACCGCGGCGACGACGTCGGGCTGGCTGTGGCCGACCATCGTGGTGAGCACGCCGCCGAACCAGTCGAGGTACTTGTTGCCTTCGAGGTCAAAGACATAGGAACCCTCGCCCCGATCGATCGAGATGGGCTCGTCATAAAGCGGTGTGATGTAGGCCGGCAGCACGGCTTTGTACCGTGCGGCGAGCTCAGAGGTGGTCGCCATCAGAGGCCACTGATTGCGGTGTAGGAATCGGGACGACGATCGCGGTAGAACGCCCACTGCGTTCGGGTCTCGTCGATCAGGTCGAGATCGAGCTCTCGCACGACGAGTTCTTCGTCGGTGTTCGAGGCGCGGTCCTCGACATATTGACCGCGCGGGTTCACGAAATAGGACGTGCCATAGAAGTCGTTGTCGCCGAGTGGTTCGACACCAACTCGGTTGATGGCGGCGACGTAATACATGTTGGCGCATGCCGCTGCGGGCTGTTCGATGTCCCATAGGTACGACGACAAGCCGCGGCTGGTCGCCGATGGATTGAACACGATCTGCGCACCATTGAGCCCGAGCTCACGCCAGCCCTCGGGGAAATGGCGGTCGTAACAGATGTACACGCCGACCTTGCCAACTGCGGTGTCGAACACCGGGTAGCCCAGGTTGCCAGGGCGGAAGTAGAACTTCTCCCAGAAGCCCTTGACCTGGGGGATGTGGTTCTTGCGGTACTTGCCGAGATAGGTGCCGTCGGCATCGATCACCGCGGCGGTGTTGTAGAGAATGCCGGGCTGCTCTTCTTCGTACATCGGCAAGACCATCACCATGCCGAGTTCGGCAGCCAGCTCTTGGAACCGTTTGGTCGTTGGACCGTCGGGGATTGCCTCGGTGTAGCTGTAGAACTCGGCGTCTTGCACCTGGCAGAAGTACGGGCCATAGAACAGCTCCTGGAAACACATGACCTGCGCACCCTGGGCCGCGGCTTGGCGCATGTACTTCTCGTGGAGATCGATCATCGATTCTTTGTCGCCGGTCCATGCTGTCTGCACGATCGCGGCTTTGACAGTTGACATCGGTTTGCCCCCAGATGTTGTCGACTTGGTCTGCACAGACAGTAGGGCCGGTTTCTGTTGTGAACAAGGTCCGTTTTGTTGTATACAAAGTTTTATATGGCGGACACATCA
>JBDNHG010000631.1:0-6422 GCA_041688925.1 Acidimicrobiales bacterium
CCGAGACCGAGCGGGCCATGCGAGCTACCAGCGGCGGGCTGCAGCTTCCCTGATCATCTGATGCCAACCGTAAACCATCCTGGGGGACCGTCTCGCGTCGTCTACCTCGGGTCTCCCGAAATTGCGGTCGCGCCGCTACGCGCCCTCGTCGCCGCTGGTCACGATGTTGCGCTCGTTGTGACCAACCCAGACCGGCGCCGCGGACGTGGCAAGGGGCTGGTGCCGACGCCGGTCAAGGCGGCAGCGATCGAACTCGGGCTGCACGTAACCCATGAGCCCGATGACGTTCTCGAAGCCCGAGCATCCTTTGGGGTGGTCGTTGCCTATGGACACATCATCGGCAACCACATTCTCGACGAGCTGCCCATGATCAACATCCACTTCTCGCTGCTGCCACGGTGGCGAGGCGCAGCACCTCTCGAACGGGCGATTCTGGCAGGCGATGAGACGACTGGCGTTTGTCTCATGGAGATCGCCGAGGCGCTCGACGAAGGTGCGGTCTATGACCGTCGCGAGGTGCCGATCGGCGAACGCACGCTCGACGAGCTGCAAGCTGCGTTGGTCGAGGCGAGCTGTGATCTGCTGATCGACGCGCTCGAGACGGGGCTCAACACCCCCGAGCCACAGCACGGCGACGTCACCTATGCCCGCAAATTGCATGCCGATGACTTTGTGCTCGACTTCGCCCAGCCCGCAGGGGAGCTCGTTCGCATCGTGCGACTCGGCCGCGCCAACACCACCCTCGAAGGCCGTCGATTCGCGATCAAGTCGGCCCATGTCGACCCGGCGCCAGCGCACCTGACACCCGGCAGCATCGATAGCTTGCGCATCGCTACCAGCGATGGCTGGCTGGTCCTCGACACGGTGCAGCTCGAAGGCAAGAAGCCCGTCGCCGCCCAAGACTGGCAGCGTGGGGCTCGCGTCACACCCAATGCGACATTCGGATCATGACTCACCCGAGCCCAGCACGGATAACGCAGCTGTTCGGCGTCACATCTCCAGCGTTTCCGCTCAGGAACTCGAAGAGTTCCCGTTCGCATGCGCTCACGGGCCGGCGGGCCACGGCCTCGCTGCGCTCGGTTGACCACCCGGTTTCTTATCCGCTCAGCCTCTCACCTGTTAACGAGATCCAATGACCGCTCGCAAGGTTGCCTACGACACATTGCGTCGAATCGAACAACAAGGCGCGTTCGCCAACCTGGTGCTCGACGGTGAGCTGAAACGTTCGTCGCTCGACGATCAAGACCGGCGCTTCGCCACCCAGCTCGTCTACGGCACCACGCGCATGCGACGATCATGCGACTTTCTCGTCGACCGTTTCGTGATGCGCACCGTCGATCCTCCCATTCGCACACTGTTGCGCTTGGGTGCATATCAGCTGCACTATTTGTCGACGCCCGATCATGCAGCGGTCGACGCCACCGTGTCGCTTGCGCCGAAAAAGGCGCGTGGTTTCGTGAACGCCATTTTGCGAAAGGTGGCAAGCAACGACGTTGAATGGCCCAACGATGCCACCCGCCTGAGTTACCCCGATTGGCTTCTCGCTCGCCTGCGATCTGAACACGGCGACGCCGATGCCATCGCCATGCTCGAACGAATGAATGTCGAGCCGATGGTTCACGAACGTTCCGACGGCTATGTGCAAGACCCGGCATCACAATGGGTATCCGAGCTCGTCGGCGCCAGCGACGGCGATCTGATTCTCGACTCGTGTGCAGCGCCAGGCGGCAAAGCAACCCTGCTGGCGGCATCGGGTGCAACCGTCATAGCCGCTGACCGCCGCATCAACCGCGCCCGACTCATCGCAGCCAACATCGAGCGCACCAAGGCGTACAGCGTCGCCGCTGTGGTCGCCGATGGCACTGCGGCGCCCTTCCGCGACGCGGCCTTCGACCGAGTGCTCGTCGATGCGCCCTGCTCTGGGCTTGGCGTCTTGCGACGGCGAGCCGACGCTCGATGGCGGATCGACGAGGAAGGCATCGAACGGCTCGCCCGGCTGCAAACCAAACTGCTCGCCGCCGGCGCCGAAGCTGTGCGACCAGGCGGACGCCTCGTCTATTCGGTGTGCACCGTGACCCACGCCGAGACCACGGCCGTCGCCGCAACCCTCGGCGGTGACTTCACCCCAATTTCGATCCCCGAAATGAGCGATGTGTGGCGCCCGTGGGGCCAAGGCGGAGGCTGCGTGCTTCCCCAAGACCACGACAGCGATGGCATGGCTGTCTTCGCGTGGCAGCGCTCCGACTGATCGTGCATTTGTGCCGCTCCGAGGCACTGAATACTGCGTCAACCTACACACGGTGGCCGTACCACCCGGCAATGTTCGAGACCCTGGTAGGTTTTGCCGATGCCAGATCACGACACCGCCGGATTGGTGGCCAAGGTGCTGACGGTTTCCGATGGTGTCATCCACGGCACCCGCGAAGACAAGTCGGGCGCTGCCCTTGCCGAGCTTCTTAGCGAGCACGGTTACACCGTGGTCGAAAAGCGGGTGGTTGCCGACGGGGTCGAGAACGTCTCCGAGGCGCTCATCGAGCTTGCAGAAGGCTTCGCAGGTCTCGTTGTGACAACGGGCGGAACCGGCTTTGGACCTCGCGACCTCACACCCGAAGGCACCCGGTTGATTCTCGAACGCGAGGCACCTGGTATCTCCGAAGCGATGCGATTGGTGAACCCGCTTGGGCGCCTGAGCCGAGCGATTGCCGGTACGCGGGGGCAGGCGCTCATCGTCAATGCGCCTGGGTCGCCGGGCGGGGCAGTCGAGACCGTGACCGCAGTGATCGATGTGTTGCCTCACGCCATTCGCCTGATGACCGCCGCTCCGACCGATCACTGATGGCTGACCGTCGCGACGCCGACTACATGGGGCGTGCTATCAACGCTGCCGATGCCTCACGCCTGATTACGCCGCCCAACCCTTGGGTTGGTGCCGCCGTTGCGTCGACCACAGCGGTCTATACCGGGGCCACGTCGCACTACGGCGGTCCACATGCCGAGATCAACGCGCTGAACGATGCGGGCGACGACGCCAGAGGTGCAACGTTGTATTCGACGCTCGAGCCGTGCTGCCATCAGGGCCAGACGGGCCCTTGCACCGAGGCAATCATTGCCGCCGGCATTTCCCGTGTGGTCATCGCTCTGACCGATCCCGACCCGCAGGTGGCGGGCAAAGGTATCGACCGCCTCCGCGAGGCAGGCATCGAAGTCGATGTCGGGGTCGGAGCAGCGCGTGTCGAACGCCAGCTGCGCCCGTACCTGCATCACCGCCGAACAGGTCGTCCGCTGGTGGTGCTCAAGCTCGCTGCGACCCTTGACGGCTTCACCGCCGCACCTGATCGATCGAGCAAATGGATCACCGGCCCCGAAGCCCGCGCTGACAGTCATCGGCTGCGAGCTGAGAGCGATGCAATCCTGGTGGGTGCTGGCACTATCAGAGCCGACGACCCGGCCCTGACCGTCCGCGACTTCGCTCCGATCGGCATCGACGGTGACGAGATCCAGCCATTGCGCGTCGTGCTCGGCTCAGCGCCCGCAGACGCACGTGCCCAACCGCTGCTCGAGCTGAGCGGTGATCTCGACGATGTGCTCGTCGACTTGGCCGGCAGGGGAGTCCTGCAGCTGATGGTCGAGGGCGGTGCCCATGTCGCAGGCGCCTTCCATCGCGAAGGTCTGATCGATCGCTATGTGATCTACATGGCGCCAGCGCTGTTCGGCGGCGACGACGCCCGGCCGCTGTTCGCCGGCCCGGGCGCTGCAACAATCGACGACATCTGGCGGGGCGAACTCGTCGACGTGCGACAACTCGGCACCGACGTGCGTCTCGAGATGCGCCCGATCGTGGCGCGAACGCGCACCAATCCTTCAGCCTGACTTGCCGTTGGGCTCAGGAATCCGCCTGGCTTCCCACCGTTCGATCTTGACGAGAAGCAGCCCGGCAAGAATCAGGCAGACCGCAATCAGGGTCCACGCTGCATAGTTCGTAGTCGACGCCGAAGCAATGTCGCCTGGTCGAGCGTCACCCACCACCGGGTTGCCGGGTACGTCGGTGTCGACCGACTGAGAGATCGCCGAAGCATCAGGCGCGAAGGCCATCAGCGAGGCTGCCGATGTGGTGGTCAGGACCAGGGCAACGACTATCCGGGCCGCTCGTGTACGCATGAATGAAAGTGTTACATGCGCCGGCGCTGTTGAAACGTCGCGCCGTTTCGCCGTCAGTCGGCGCCGTCCTGGGTTGATAGCTCGACGAATACCATCTGGATCTGCGACCGGGCAGCTCTCAGCGTCTCTTCGTGCTCGCCGAGTCGGCCGGGAAGGGCATCGACGATCGCTGCCATTGCATCGACGGCAACCTTCGCCTCGCTCAAGTTTGGTGGGTCGTTGCTCAGATGTATCGCTGCGAGTTCGTAGAGCCCCATCGCATGATTCGCCACAACCACCGCCGAAGGAGTGTCGGCCAAGCGTGATCGAGCCTCGGCCAATTCGGCGGCCATTGCTTCGGCTTGGGCGAGTTCTTCGGGGCTCAGATCGTCGAGATCAGGAGCACCCGGAATACCGCTGGATGCATCGCTGTCGGCGGGTGCTGGTGATGGTTTGTCGCGCGGCACTTCGTGCTCGCCCTCTGGTGTCCACAGGCTCATGCCGCGCATCCTAGTGGCAGGAAACCTCGCCGCTACTCAGCAGTCTCCTTTGCCGGGTTTCTGAAGTTCACGCGGCTTGGCTTTGGTGGGCATCGAGTGCGATGCGACTACCTACACTGGCGGCCGAAGTCGCTGCCGACGACGCAGCGGCAAAGGAGTAGGGCAACGTGCGAATTTCGCTGGGTAGCGATCATGCCGGATATGAGCTGAAGCAGCATCTGATCGGCTTCCTCAAAGATCTGGGCTACGACATTCTCGATTGCGGGACCAACAGCACCGAATCGGTCGATTACCCTGAGTTCTGCGCGAAGGCAGCCCGCGCTGTCGTGAATGGCGAGGCCGACGTGGGCATCGTCCTCGGCGGATCCGGCCAGGGTGAACAATTGGCCGCCAACAAGGTCAAGGGCGTGCGAGCTGCGCTCTGCAACGACCTGTATTTGGCGCGGATGGCACGCCAGCACAACGACGCCAACGTTTTGTCGATGGGTGGCAGGGTCGTCGGCACAGGTCTGGCAGAAGAGATCGTCACCACGTTTCTGACGACCGAATTCGAAGGCGGCCGCCATCAGCGACGCGTCGATCAGATCATGGCCATCGAAGCCGAGTAGCCGCTCGACCGAATCGCTCTGATTGACTGCCTGTGACGCGCTGTGGGGCCGCAGGGCTAGGCGTTGTTGACCCGTTCGAGCACCGTCTCGATCGACGACGCATGCCCCAACAGGCTGGCATCGGTGAGGCCCAGCAGCTGCAAACCCACCGGAGCGGTTGCGGAAGACAGCGGTAACGAGATCGCCGGGAGCCCGACGACGTTGCCAAGCCTCGTGTTCGCAACGGTTCGCGGCGGCAAGCCCGCATCACCCGCGTCGGCGAGCAGCGGCGCCACCATTGGCGTTGTTGGGCTGATGATGCAATCGACTTCAGCGAGTGTTGCTGACACCTCGGCGATCAATTGACGGCGGTACTCGTGGGCGGTTGCGACTTCGATGCTGGTGAGGTTTGTGCCCATGTCGAGCCGGGCGATGATGTCTGCGCCGTAACGGTCGCGATGGGCCGCCAGTGCAGGTGCATGGATTGCAGCTGCCTCCGAGAACATGATTGCGGTGCTGGTCACAAACGTCTTTTCGGCGTCAGGCCAGGTGACGTCGACCATCTGGCAGCCCGCCGACTCGAGCGCTGCGATCGCGTCAAGTACCCGTTGCTGCACCTCTGGGTCCGCGGCCTCGAGGTCGGCGCGGGCGATTCCTACCCGAGCGGGAAGGACCGACTTGTCGGCATCGAACCCGAGCGCCCGATGCGCGGTAACAACATCGTGAACCGTTGTAGCGAACAGGCCGACGTGATCAAGGGTTCCCGAGAGCGGGAAGACTCCCGTCGACGGATACAGGCCAAACGACGGTTTGTAGCCGACAACCCCGCAGAACGAAGCGGGAATTCGCACCGAGCCGCCCGTGTCGGTGCCGATCGCGAGCCTGGCCGAACCGTCGGCTACAGCCGCAGCGCTGCCTGAGCTCGAACCACCGGGCATGCGTCCGGGAGCTTTGGGATTAGGGGCTGTGCCTGCGTAGGGGTTTACGCCTGTGGTGCCAAATGCGAACTCGTGCAGGGTCACTACCCCGGTCGCAACCGCTCCGAGAGCCTCCAGCATGCGCACCATAGGAGCCGACGCAGACTCGGGCGCTGCATCTGAGCGTACGGCGCTCCCTGCGGTCATAGGGCGTCCTTCGACGGCGAGCAGGTCCTTGATAGCGAAGGTGAAGTTGGCCAAGGGGCCCAGTCGGTGTCCGC
>JBDNHG010000632.1:0-2394 GCA_041688925.1 Acidimicrobiales bacterium
TGCGAAGTCATGATTGTGCGGGCGATATGCCGCAGCTGCCTCGGTGCAATGGATTGATGGCAGCGACGGCGGCAACAAGATTCGCTGCAAGCGGATCATCTCGTCTCGATCACGTCGGTTGGACAGCATGGTCAGTCGACCAGTGGCAATTTGTCAGAGGGCTGGGCAAGCGCGTGGCGTTGGGCGTCGGACAGCGGACGTGCCGTTCGGACACGAACCTTGAATGCATCACCCTCGCTGCTGACCGAGTCGACGATCAGCCCATCGCGGCTTCCGTCATACTCGTGGGTGCGGCTATAGCGCGCCCGCACCGCTGCCTCGACGTGAGCTCGCGGAATTTGGCGCTGGTATATCGGCCGTCGGTTCGAAGTCGAACTCGGTGATAGCGCCCCGTTGCGACAGGTTGGTGACCGTCGACAGCTCGCGATTCGGAATGTAGAAGGTAGCCGCGCCGTCCTGGAGTCGTGTGGCGAATGCGCCCAGATGAGCCACCGTCAGGACCAGTTCTTCGTCGTTGAAACTCACCCGAAGCTTGTCGCCTTCACCAAAGCGATCTTCGAGAAGAATATGAAGACCGGTCACGAAATCATTCACGCTGTGTTGACCACCAATAGCGATCGCGACACCGAGGAACCCAGCACCACTAATTGCGAAGACCGGATCGATCTCGGCTCGCTCGAGCACGATCAGCCCGGCGATGATCCAGACGATCGCGATGAGAACGCGCGACAGGCCCGCCGCGGTTGCCGCAATACGTTGGCGGCGACGCAGCTCGGCCTGCTCGATGGTTTCGCCGAATACCCGAGACACAAGGAAAGCGGCGACAACGACGATGGCCATGACGATGAGGTCAGCCGTGGTCACCGCCCGGGTATCGACTTCCGCCTGAAGGACGAACAACATGATGCAAGTATGACGCGTGCGGTGACCCGACCAGATACCACCCACGCGGATGATGTGGTTCAGTATCGACCGTCACAATGTGCGATAGTCATGGCGTGGAGAACACCGAACCCGAGAGTTTGCCGACAACGCCCGTAGAAGAACCACGCGAACCGCTCAACAAGACGTTGCTGATTCGATTGATTCTGGCAGCGGTGATCCTGGTTGTTTTCGCCACGTTTGCGCTTCAGAACACCGCAAGCGTCACGATCGAGTTCCTCAGCTGGAGCTTCGACATGAGCCAGTTCCTCTTGATGGTGCTCTCGGCGGTTGCCGGCGTTCTGATCTGGGAGTTCGCGAGCGCGTACTCGCGTCATACAAAGAAGAAGCGCAGCTGACGACTGCTGCCAAAACGGCAACTATCGCCGGCCAACAGGCCAGCGATAGTCATATTTTTGAGATGGCCGCAGTAGGCGATCAGGTGAAGATGCTCACGCCGCCGGGTCCAACCAGCAGGCCGACAATGATCAGCACTGCGCCGTAGACGACTTGTTTTCGGAAGAGGGCGACGATGCCGGAGATGACGAGAATGACGGCGATAATCCAGAGAATAAGAGCCATGGTTTTGATCCTTTGAGTCGATGGGTAGATAGACGAATGCGGGTGAAGACCGAGTTGTTCAGTCGGCTCGGAACCGAGGATGTTCGCAACGAAAGAGTCATTGGCGACTCGACGCTGGCTGAGCTTCGGCGAAGGAACGCACAAACCATTGGAACAGTTCGAGTTTGGCCGTCTGACCAATCAACAGGTCCTCGCTCACAGGATCGGCTGAGGTCAGCTCGATGGCCTTGCGATGATCGATAATTATGCCCGAGTAGACGCCGTCGAGCGCATCGAGGTGGTCGGCCACGGGACCGCGACCGAGCTTGTAGTCGTCCCAGTTACGGGTTTCGACCAGATAGCCGGGGGTGCCGATCGGTTCGCCGCCGAGGGTGCGAATGCGCTCGGCGAGTTCGTCTGACATGGCTCGGATGCCGTCGACATGTTCATCGAGCATCTCGTGGACGGCGATGAAGTTTGGGCCGACCACGTTCCAGTGGACATGCTTCAGCGTGAGCTGAAGATCGACCAAGCTGGTCAATCGCTGCTGCAGAACCGGCTGGATAGCGGTGCTTTCGGAGATGTCGAGACCAGGAACGGTTTGATGGGTGGCGGTTGTCATGGTGGTGCCTCCTTGGGCGGTAGCGGTTGACTGCGTCGTCATAATCTTTGGACTACCCCGGGGCCCATGCCTTCAAACCTGGCGACGTGGACGAATCCATAGCGGCCGATCACGACGATCAGACAGGCACCGCTACCGAGCCGCCGGGGGTCACACGGTCGGTTTCGTAAAGCGCGGCGGCGTAGCTCGACGTCGCTTGCAAGGCAACGATCTGACACGGCATCTCGATGCCGGCATCATCGAGCGCGTTCTTCACACCGGTGATTGCGTCGCTGCGGACCTGCACCACA
>JBDNHG010000633.1:0-3050 GCA_041688925.1 Acidimicrobiales bacterium
GCATCGCCAAGATGATGAAGATCGACGATGCGATCACCGAGGCGCTTCGTAACGAGACGCCACTACCGACCGCAAAACTCGAAGCGCTACGCGACTTCACCCTCCACGTCATTCGCGATCGCGGATTCGTGCCCGAGTCTGACACCCAAGCTTTCCTGGCTGGAGGCTTCACCCAGACCAACATCTTGGAGGTCATTCTGGGTGCTTCCCAGAAGCTGATGTCGAACTACACCAACCATTTCGCTCAGACGCCAATCGATTCTGTATTTCAGAAGTTCGCTTGGGAACGAGCCGGTGTAGCCGCCGGCTAATAAGAACATTTGTGCACTCCAAAACATTTGTGCACTCCCCTGGGGAGTGCACAAATATGCAGCGGGCTACACCCAGAGTCGGTCGCAGACGTTGAGCCACAGTTCGGTGGTGAGCTTGAGCGACTCGATGTCGATACGTTCGTTGTTGCCGTGGAACCGGTTCTGGAACTCGGCGAATGAGACCTTGTTGCTCAGCAGGCCTGCACCGTACGCGGGCACACCTTTTGCTCGGAAGAAGCGGGCGTCAGTGCCGCCGGTGACGATCGATGGAACGACGCGTGCGTCGGGATACGCGATCTGGATGGCGTCGGTCAGTGCCGACCACAGCGGCGTGTCGGTCGACGACTCTGCCGGGCCCTTACCCTCTTCGTACTTGCGGCGAATGGTCACTGATGGCAGCAGATCGTCGCCGATGATCTCGCGCAGGCGCCGGTCGGCATCGTCGTCGGTTTCGCCTGGCAGCATGCGGATGTCGACCATCAGGTCAGCATGGTCTGGCACCGTGTTGTCCTTGGTTCCGCTGTGCAGCACGTTGGGGCTGAACGACATCTGGCAACACGAGTGCAGGTTGCGGGCCATACCCAGTGGCAGCTCGGCCAGCGCATCGTCAATGTGTGCGGGCTCGAGCAGCCGTCGTTCGGTCTCGGCATCGAAACCCAGCGCTCGTACTCGGTCGCGAAACAGCTCGTCGATGCGGGGTGCAACCTCGTATTCGGACATGCGGGTGACGATCTTGGCCGCCTTGATCAGCGCATTGTCGGTGCCATACGGCATCGAGCCATGGCCCGGCGAGCCGGCGATTTCGAGATGGCGGAAGGCGCCGCGTTTTTCGCCGCTGGTCAAGAGCACGGTCGTGCCGTCGTCGGTGAAGGACGGCGTGCCTCCGTATTCGGTGAGCACATAGTCGCATTTGATGGCGTCCCAGTTCTCGTCGATGATCCGTTTCGCCCCGAGGACTCCGCCGGCTTCCTCGTCGGCGACAGCGAAGTAGATGATGTCGCCCGGGTAGCGCTTGCCAGATCGCACGATCTCGCGGAACGCGACCAGCATCGAGGATGTGACGTTCAACATGTCGACCGCACCTCGTCCCCATACCTCGGGGGTGCCGTCGACAGCCGTGATGAGCTCACCGCCGAACGGGTCGTGGTCCCAACCATCGGGACTGACCGGAACCACGTCGGTGTGCCCCATCAGGCAGAGCGACGGGGCGTTTGGATCGGTGCCCTCGTAACGAGCGATCAACGAGGTTCGGTTGGGCTCGGGTTCGAACGTCTCGAAGTCGACGCCCAGCCCATCGAGTTCATCGCGAACCAACCGAGCGTTGCGGTCCTCGTGACCCGACTCGGTCGTGCCGTCGTTCACACATTGATTGCGGATCATCTGCTGCAGCAGATCTACCGTCTCGTTTGTCAGCTTTTCGATCGATGTGGCCATGCAAGAGTATGGCGCACTGGCGGGCATCGGGCCCGCGCCGGCCGGTGACACGAGGCGGTGGCTCGAACCTCTGATGAATTGGAGCGGCTAGCCAGACACCGTTGTGGCGCGTGCGACCAGCGAGTCGATCTCGTTTGCCGGCACCCCGAGTAGTCGAAGGATCAGCCGGGTGACTCCTGCCGCTTCGGCGTGGCTCGACTCGCCAAGAAACAGTGAGCGCATCGATTGCAGGCCAGCGCCGAGCACGGCGTTCGTGGTGGCAGAATCTGCCGGAACGTCGAAACGGCCAGCGTCGACGCCTTCGCTGATCACGTCGTGCACGAGTGAACGCACCCGTGCCCGGAAGTCAGGGCGAGCCGCCACGAGGGTCACGAATGCAGACGCTGCGATTGCATCGTTGTCGGCCATGTCGAGCAGTTGCATCACGCCGATGGCCACCCGGGCTGCGGGGTCGTTTTCGCTATCGGTCAGTGTCGTCTTCCCGATCTCGAGCCCTCGAGCGACGTCTTGGGCGATGGCGTTGAAGAAGTCGTCAACCGTGGGAAAGTGGTTATAGAACGTGCCAGTCGCAACACCAGCGGCGGCAGCGACTCCGCCAGCGGTTACGCCCGCCGGGCCACGTTCGGCAAGTGCTGCCATGCCTGCCTGCACCATACGGCGGCGCGTTCGGTGGCGCTTTCGGGGGTAGCCGACCGTGGGGCTCATGGTTGTCATTACATCGTTTGTAGCCACGACTAAATCTATATGTCAAATTCAATATTGACATACTTGTACAAAAATGATTAACTTGCCTAGAATTGATGGCCTGCGGGCAACAAAACGAGGATTCATGAGCACAACAGAGCAGACCGCTACAACAAACGAACAAACCGACACCGAGTTGGTCTCGGCAACCGTCGATGCCTTCACGGCGACGATGCCGGTGGCACTGAAACCAGGGCAACTCCTGTCGGCCGCCGGGCGTCTCGCGCAGACCTTCGTCAAACAACCTCAGGTCGTTGCCCGTCGCGCTGGCCTCCTTGCCGCCGAACAGGCAAAGATCATCGCCGGCGCCTCGACCGTCGAACCCGGCCCCAAAGACCGCCGATTCAACGACGAGGCATTCAGCGACAATGCGCTGTACCACCGACTCGCACAGTCCTACCTTGCGTTCGACGAGCAGGTTCACGGTTTGGTCGCCGACCTCGATATCGACGACAAGAGCCGTCTGCGCACCGAGTTCCTGGCCGACCTGGTGACCGACGCAGTGGCGCCCACCAACAATCTGCTCGGCAACCCCGCCGCATTGCGCGAAGCCAAGCGCAC
>JBDNHG010000634.1:0-5440 GCA_041688925.1 Acidimicrobiales bacterium
CATGCAGACTGACGGGGATGCCGGCCTGACGAGCGACAGACCCGAGCTGGCTCACCGCAGCGCCTGACCCGCGCGCAACAGCAAGCGCCAGGCGCGAGTCGCTGAACAACGCCCACCCAGCCGCATGGGCAGCGCTGGCCACGAGCGATACCGCCCCGACCGGCAACCCGGCTTCGGTCAGCGCTGGTTCAAGCGCGTGCTCGACGATCGCTTTCGCCGTGCCCAATGCATCGGACCCAATGCGAAACACGACCGTGTTGCCTGAACGCAGAACACCGGTCGCGTCGGCGAAGACGTTGGGGCGCCCTTCGAACACAAATCCCACGACACCGAGCCCCGACGTGACCTGGTCGACCTTCCAGCCCTCGTGCTCGATCGTTTCTTCGACCTGGTTGCGCAATGACCGAGCCGATGCCCATGTGTGCAGCCCCGCAATCATGTCGGTGCGCATGCTCGGTGTCAGCTCGAGACGCGTCGTCGTGCGCCCACGGGCGCGTGCCGATTCGATATCGGCGCGGTTGGCCGCTGCGATAGGAGCAAACAGTTCGTTGGATTCAAGCCGGCTGGCGAACGCTTTGTAGAACGCAGTTATCGCATCGTCGGCGATGGTGCCCATCTGCGCAAATGCCGTTGATGCGGCGCCCACGGCGGCTTCGGCGATTGCAGCTTCGGCCGCAGGCACATGCAACAACATGCCGGTGTCTTGCACGATGACCAACCGGTCGCCAGGGGCGAAGGCGGCGGCGAGTTCGGCTGGCACTGTGGTCACTCGGTCGCCACCAAACGGAATCGGCATTCCCGCAGTGAGGGATTGAAGCGCTTCAGACATCCTCGGATCGTATCGAGACGCATCCCTGGTCGCCCGGACATTCATGCCGTGGCTCGACGGCCGGCTCGACGCCCGGCACCCAGAAAGAAGCCGAGCATCCGCGAACACTCTGCACGCGCCGATTACACACTTTGGGCGGCTCCGAGGTGCTTCATCGTTTACCAAATCGGTATTTCGGAGCCGCAGATCTCCCTACCGGCAACGCCCCTACCGACAACATGACGGTTCTCGCGCTTGCGCCCCGCGGTGGAAAACCTGCGCCGAATGGTGGATAACCACCCCGTCGATGGGGAAACCTCGCCGAGTCAGTGGATAAGCCTGGGGATTTCTCGACACCTATTGACGTGACATCCGCCACACGCCATAGTGAGTTCACCAAGCAAGTGGAACTGCCAGAAGCGCAGCACCAACGCAACATGAGGGGCAACCCGAATAATGCAAAGGCGCAGCGGGGAACGCAAGAAAGCCTGTGCGGCAGGAACCCACCAGAGGGCGCCGAGTTCTCCGGAACAACGCAACCAACAGTGTGGAACCGACCCTGGACCATCCCGAGACTCCGATTTGTAACGATGAGGAATCCCGGGATGGTCCTAACCCTTTTCCCGACGGCCGCTCGGCACAGCGACGAACGCGCCGGCAATACCGCCAACAGCGCCGCCCGATGCGAGCGCGAGCAACACGACTGCCAGGTGCAGGTTCACGATCCCCCGCTCGGACGTTTGACGCGGCTCACCAAGGGGTAGTTCGAGACCGATGTGGAAGAAGATCGCTCGTGCTGGTTGGGTGGCCCGCGGCGTTTCGTACTCAGCAGCCGGACTCATAACGCTGAGCCTGGTTCGGGGATCCAGCGCCGGATCAGAGGACGCCGATCAGCAAGGGGCGCTGCGCGCTATTGCTGACACTTCTATCGGCCCAATCCTGCTTGTCGCATTGGCGCTCGGGCTTGCATTGTTCTCGTTCTGGCAGGCTGCGCAGTTCCTCCAACTGGACGGTACTGAATTCGACACGTGGCTCGAGCGAGTGGCCAAGGTGATCGGCGTGTTCTTTTACGGGTCGCTGGCCTTCACCGCTGCTCGGCTGGTGGTGAGCAGCGCCGACACGTCGGGTGGTGGCAGGTGGTCGGTCGAGCGCGCCATTTCATGGGCGCTGCAGAACCCCGCAGGGCGCGTCGCTATTGCAATCGCTGCCCTGATCGTGACGGCCGTTGCCCTGCGGCGAGGCGCACGCACATTCACCGGCGACCTCGACGACGATCTGAACTTCGAGAAGGCATCGGACACCGAACGAAGGCTCATCGAGTTGTTGGGCCGCACCGGCGAAATCGGCAGAGCCCTGTCGTTCCTCATCATCGCATGGTTTCTTATTCGAGCGGCGTGGACAGGCGCCTCCGCCGAAGCCGGGGGACTCAGCAAATCATTGGTCAGCGCTACCGACAGCATGATCGGCGCCGTGCTGGTGGTCGTCGCCGGCCTGGGGTTCATCGTCTTTGGGCTCTACAGCATCTTCTCGTCTCGTCATCGTCGCTTGGACTTCGCTGACGCCACATGAGCAGTCGTTCTGGTTCGCGACCGGCTTAGCTCGCGCGCTCTGGTTGCACTACGTTCGGCACATGGAATTTGCCCATCCCGAGTACCTCGTTTCGACCGACTGGCTTGCTGGTCGCCTCGATGACCCAACGGTGCGGGTACTCGACGTCACCGCGAAGCTCACATCGAAGCTCGAGAACCGTGCCGAGGCCGAGTGCTATCGAGACAGCCACATCCCCGGCTCGTCGTTCTTCGACGTGCCGGCCGGCAAGGGCGTGTTGTCGAACGCGGACGAAGCGCTGCCATGGATGTGGCCGACGCCCGCCCAGGTCACCGCATCGTTGGGTGCCGTGGGCGTCGGTCCTGAAACCAGAGTCGTGCTCGTAGCCCGCACGCCCCGCGAGGGCATCGACTCAGGCACCATGTGGTGTACCCGAGCGTGGTGGACGCTGCACCACTTCGGCGTCGACTGCGCCATTCTTCAAGGAGGCCTCGAGCAATGGCAGGCTGAGGGGCGACCGCTCACCGCAGAGCCTTCGTTGGTTCCCCAGGCGGCGCCCTTTGTGCCGGCCGCTGGCTGGCAGAACGCACGAGCGACCAAGGACGACGTGCTCGCGGCGGTGCAAGGCCTCGATGGTGCCGGGGCAGCGCCGGCATGTCTGGTCGATGCGCTTCCGTCAGACAGCTTCGACGGAACCGGCATGTCCTATGGACCCAGGTCCGGACACATCACCGGTGCCATCAATGTGCCCTTCCGTTCGTTGATCCAGGCCGAAACAGCGGCGTTCGTCGATGCGGCGACGATGCATGCGCACCTGAGCGACGCCGGGCTTTTCGATGCGGGCAAGATCATCACCTACTGCGGGGGCGCTATCGCCGCGACGGTCGATGCGTTCGCTCTTGCGCTGTTCGACAAAACCGATGTTGCGGTCTACGACGGCAGCCTCATGGAGTGGACCTCCGACCCGGCGTTGCCGATGACCAACCCGAGTGCCTGAGTCGAGCGCAAGCCTTCTTTCTGCTGAACATCGACCGCTCACGGTCTCGCTGCTCGCCGCGGTCGCGCTCGTTTCCTACAACAACCTCTCGGTAACGGCGGCGCTGCCCTCGATCGGCGACGACCTCGGCAATGTCTCGCTCGTTCCGTGGGTCATCACCGCAGAACTGCTCGCCGCCGCCATAGCGGTGCTCGGCATTGGCCCGATCGTCGACAGCCAGGGCGTCCGCCGAGTCTTTCGGGTGGCGATGATCGGGTTCATCACGTTCTCGATCCTGTGCGCGGTTTCGCCGTCGATGTTCCTGCTCATAGCGGCCCGCATCGGCCAAGGGCTGTGCGCCGGCGGCGTGATCGGCAGCACTATCTCCAGCATTGGTCTGGCCTATGAAGAAGCGCTTCGACCCCGGGCCTATGCCGCGGTGTCTGCGGTCTGGGGAATCATGGGCATTGGGGGCCCGGCAATAGCCGCCGTGCTCATCAGCGCGTTCGGCTGGCGCTCGATCTTCAGCGTGTCGGTTCCCGTTGGGCTGATTGCCACGATGATTGGCTGGAAACGGCTGCCCGGACGCCGTGCGAATACCGTTGACGTCGCCTTTGATCGCCGAGGTCTGGCGCTCGTCGCGTTTGTGACCATTGGGCTGCTGATGGCGACGTCTACCAGCTCGTTGTGGGGCGCAGCCTGGCTCGTGTCGGCGGCCGTGGTCGGCGTTGCGTATGTACTACACTCGAAGACAATCGCTGCGCCGGTAGTGCGCCTGGAACATTTGACCGGGCGACGCTGGCGGTATCTGCACATCACGTCGACGCTGGCAGTGGCCGGCGGCACCGGAGCCAGCGCCTTCCTGCCGTTGTACCTGCGGGGCGCACGCGGCGCCTCGGAGAGCGAAGCAGCATTCTCGGTTCTGTTCCTGGTGATCGGCTGGTCGCTCGCTGCCTATGTGGCGAGCAAGGCGCAAGAAAAGTTCCACGCCGAGCTCGTGGTGCGCACAGGAAGTCAGCTGCTGATGGTTGCGACGGTGTCGGCCACCATCGCAACTGCCCTTGAGCTTCCCGTTGCGATCTTGCTCGGTGTGTTCTTCTTTGTTGGCGCAGGCATTGGATCGATCACCGCATCGGGCCTGACGATCCTTCAGGGCCGAGCGTCAGCCGAGGAAATGGGGCGGGTCACCTCGGCCCACCAGTTCGTGCGGTCGCTGGGTTCCGCCTACGGAGCTGCGGTCGGTGGCGCTGTGTTGTTCTTTGTGGTTTCGCGTCAGATCAGCGATGTCGAGGCGATACGCGACTTGCTAGGCGGCGATGCGGGCTCACTTAATGCCGACGCTATTGCGGCGTTACAAGACGGCTATGTGTGGGCGCTGGGCGCCACTGCTGTCTTCACGTTCATCGCTGGCAGCTCGGCCATGAAGCTCGTGCGCAACATCGGGCTGTTCGCCAAAGAATCGACCCCTGACCAGGCGCCGCACTAGAACTGGTCGGCCTGAAGCTCTGGGGGTCAGGGCCGGGCGTCCGGTGCGGGGTGGTCAGGCTCGGGGAAGAACCCGCAGCAGGGTTGCCATCTCGACAGCGGTCACGACCGCTTCGAAACCCTTGTTTGATTCGTCGTCGCCAGCCCGGGCCAGAACCTGGTCTTCGTTCTCGGTCGTGAGCACACCAAAGATGACCGGCACGCCCGTCGAGGCAGCAGCCTCGCGAATGCCGACCGCAGCGGCTTCACTGACGATGTCATAGTGCGAGGTCTCGCCACGCACGACGACGCCGATTGCGATGACAGCATCGAATTCGCCGCTTGCCGCAAGCTGTTGGCAGACCAGTGGCAGCTCGAATGACCCAGGGGCCCACACCTCGGTAACCGACGATGCGTCGATGCCGCAGTGTTCATAGCCCCGGCGCGCGCCAGCAAGCAGCCGGCTGGTCAGGTGGTCATTCCATCGAGCGGTCACCACCGCCAGACGCACATCGGAACCGTCTTGGGTTCCGACAATGCCGCCAAGTGATGGATCGGGCGCAGGAAGGGACCCAACCGCCATCAGGCATCGCCTGCCGCGTCGAGTTCGTCCATCATGTGGCCCATACGTTCGCGCTTGGTCG
>JBDNHG010000635.1:0-6084 GCA_041688925.1 Acidimicrobiales bacterium
AATGGACGTCGATGTGGTGGACGGCGCGCGCAAGATTGGCTTGGCGAACGGGATCACGCCAAACTTGTGCAAGCACCGGGTGGGTGGTATGAAGATGTTCGCCGCGCTCGGTCGCCCGTTTGATCAGCGCCCACAACCGCGAGTTCACATTTTCGCCGTCGACGATGAGGGGACCGGCGTCGATGATCAACGGTCGATTCCTTGGCGATCGAGAACGGCGTCGGCCCAGACCAGGTGCTCGTCGTCAATGGGTCCATCCTCGGCTTCCCACGATGCGATGAAATCAAGCATTGCCTGGCTGCGACGGCGGCGTTTGACCTCTGCCAAAAGCGACCGCTTGATGGCAAGTT
Source organism: Acidimicrobiales bacterium (assembly GCA_041688925.1). Taxonomy (GTDB): domain Bacteria; phylum Actinomycetota; class Acidimicrobiia; order Acidimicrobiales; family UBA10347; genus UBA10347. Next base: position 351 of record JBDNHG010000635.1, read on the forward strand.
TCTTCGAGCCGTCCAAGGCGACCAACTCGGCGAGAGCTGCCTCCATCTCGTCGTCAAAATTGATAGTCGTCTTTATAGCCATATAAGTACGGTACCCTGGCCGTACTTATACGGCTCTTGCAGTGCGTGTGAGCGCGTGGAGTGACGATCCTCAGTTCTCAGACGGAGGCGAGCGCATCGCTTGGTTCGGTGGCGGCGCTTCACCTCTTCCAAAATGTTTGCTCGCCAGCAGCTCAATTCCCGAACAATGGAGCGAGCAACATGACCTCGAGCAGCCAGGCACCGGTGCCGAGCAGCGCTCCGGCGGCGACCGCTTCGCTGCGTCGGAGGTGGGACCGTGAGCGAAGCCTGAACCATCCGCCACCAGCCAGTAGGACGCTTCCGAGCCACAGCGAAATGACAAGTGCAGTTGGCATCGCTATCTGAGCTTGTAGCGCTGGATCTTGCCGGTGGCGGTTTTGGGTAGCTCGGCCGCGATCTCGTAGCGCTTGGGGCGTTTGTATCCGGCGAGCCGGTCACGGCACCAGTCGGTCAGCTCGACAGCATCGGCCCTGGCGTCTGGGGCGGCGATAACAAAGGCGATCGGGCGGGTGATTCCATCATCGTCCTTCTCGCCGACCACGGCAGCTTCGAGCACCGTTGGGTGCTCGATGAGAACGCCCTCGACCTCGGCCGGCGACACCCATTCGCCGCCGACGCGCAACATGTCGTCGGCGCGACCGAGGTAGGTATAGAAGCCATCGGTCGAGCGCACGTACAGGTCACCGGTGACTGTCCATTCACCTCGGAACGTGCTGCGAGTCAGCTCGGCACGACACCAATAGCCGCTGGCAGACGATGCCCCACGAACCAGCAGCGTTCCGGCGACTTCGTCGTCGACGTCGTTGCCCACATCGTCGACGATGCGCAGATCATAACCCGGTACTGCAACGCCGCTGGTGCCCGGCATACAGCTGTCGGCGTTGTTTGACAAGAAGATGTGCAACATCTCGGTCGAGCCGATGCCGTCGAGGATTGTTACGCCGAAGCGTTCCTTGAACCGGTTGAACGTCTCGGCCGGCAGTGCCTCGGCGGCCGATACACCGAATCGGACAGAAGCGAACGTGTCACCCGCCAGCTCAGAGTTCGTGAGTGCGGCATAAAACGTGGGGATACAGAAGAACAGCGTCGGCTGTTCTGTCTGCACGATGTCGGCGACCAGCGCCGGGGTCGGCGGGCGGGTCGGCTCGAGAATGGCGGTCGCCCCAACCGCCAGCGGGAAGGTCAGCGAGTTGCCGAGCCCATAGGCATGAAACATCGGCCCCACCGAATAGAAGCGGTCCTTCTCGGTGATGTCGAGAACGCTTCTGGCGTAGGTATCGACCGTGTTGGGAATGTCGCCGTGGGTGTGCATCGCCAGCTTGGGCATACCAGTTGTGCCCGATGTGCACAACCAGAAGCCGGGGGAGTCACGCCAGGTCGCAAATGGTTCTGCGTCGGCGGGATGCCCGCAGAACGACGACCATGTGTGCTCGACGTCGGTCGTAGCAGCGCCCGTCGTCACGACCTGGGCCACCTCGGGAGCGTCCCGGCGGATGTCGGCAACTGAGCCAACGCGTTCTGCCGACACAACAATGACCCTGGCTCGAGAGTCAGCGATGATGCGGGCCAGATCACGACCCGGCAGCAACGGGTTCGTCAGCACAGGCACAGCACCGATGCGCATTGCTCCGAGGAACGTGGCGACGAACTCGGGGGAGTCGAGCATCACCATGGCGACCCGCTCTTCGGGGCGCACGCCAAGCGCACGCAACCCGCTGCTCACCGCACACATCTGCTGCAACAGTTCGGCATAAGTCGTCGACTCGCCCCGGCAGCGGAGTGCAATGTGCTTACCTCGGCCCTCGTCGACATGGCGGTCGACCAACCAGGTTGCGGCGTTGAACTCGTCCTGCACAGTGGCCTCCCCAGACGTGTGGCTCGAACAGTACCGCGGGCTGCCGCAGCGGATCGTGTTGACTGGAGCGGTGACCGAGCCACAGTTCAAGACCATCACCATCGGCGAATCACAGCTTCGTACGGCCACGTGGGGCGACGGCGTGCCTGAGATCATCCTGCTGCACGATGGTTTGGGCTCTATTCCTCAGTGGCGTTCGGTGCCGGGCGAGGTTGCCGCCCATACCGAGTGCACGGTGCTGGCATATGAGCGCTCAGGCCATGGCGACTCGACGCCGACACCAACCGGTCCGTGGCCGACCGCGTGGCTCCATCGCGAAGCCAGCGTGCTCACCCAGCTGATCGACCAAGTAGGCGCCGAGCGTCCCATCCTGGTCGGGCACTCCGATGGCGCAAGCACCGCGCTCATCCACGCCGCCCAGCCAAACGCCAACACCAGCGGCGTGCTCGCATTGGCGCCTCACAGCTGGGTCGAGGACATTTGCTTTGACTCGATCATGAGTATGCGCGCCAATCGTATGGAGATCGAGGCCGGGCTGGCCCGTCATCATCGTCATCCCGAAGCGTTGTTCGAGGCGTGGAGCGGTGTCTGGGTGTCAGACGAATTTCGACGCTGGGACATCCGCCCGGAACTGTCGGCGATATCTGTTTCTACAGTCATCGCTCAAGGGGCCGACGACGCCTATGCAAGCGACGCCCAAGCACATCTGACCGCAGCAGCGATTGGCGGCGAAGCGGTATCGGTGATCGTGCCCGGTGTCGGGCACATCATGCACCACGACGACGCTGAGGTCGTCGTCAACCTGATCAGCGACTTCGTCCTGCTCAACCGCTGACGGTTCTTGTCGCACCAATCCATTAGGGTCAAACGCGGATGGACACGGAGAATACGAACGGGTCGTCGAACCAGCCGACGCCGAACCAAGGGTCGCCACGGTCACCGATCAGCCGTGACCCCAGCGAGGTTCCGTGCACGTTCATCTGTGATGCCGCGGAACTCGGCCTGCTCGACACGGCGCTGCGCAATGCGGTGCGGGTCGCTATCGACACCGAAACACCCATCGACGGCCCGATGGCCCAACAGCTACGAGTTGCCTCGATCGCCACCCGCGACGCGCAGGGTGACGAGCAAGCGTTCGTGGTCGACGCACGCGACGTTGATCCAACATTGCTGGCGCCGATCTTCGATGGTGTGACCGCCGACGCGTGGAACGCCAACTTCGACGCAAAGGTGATCGACCGAGCCGTCTACGCCTCGACCAACACGACGCACGGCCTGACCTGGTGGGACGCACAACTCGCTGACGCTTTGTTGTTCCAAGGTCGCAGTGGCTTCAGTTGGTATCACGGGCTGGCCTGGGCCACCGAGCACTATCTCGGCCTCAAGGCCGAGGGCAAGGGCACGGTGCAACTGTCCTATACCGCCAGCGACGATCTCTCTCATGAGCAGGTGCGCTACTCGGCAGCCGACGCCGTAGAAACGCTCTGGGTCGGCGATGCCATTCGAGTGCAGCTCGCCGAGGCGGGTCTCGAGCGCATCTGCGATATCGAAAACCGAGCCCGTCCGTTCCTCGACCAGATGGAACGCAGCGGGCTTCCGTTCGACTGGCCGGGCTGGAAGGCCGAGCTCGACCAGATTGAGCAGCAGCACCGGATGTCGCTCGGCAAGCTCGCGGATCTGACCGGCGGTGGCCAGGGAACCCTGTTCGACGAAGTGGTCGAACACACGTGGAACCCAGCGTCTGACACACAGGTACGCAAGGCGCTCAATGAATGGGCCGAACCTGCCGTGCGGGCCTGGACCAAGAACCGACACCGCCGAGCGCGGCTGTTGATCGAAGGCGACTCGGTATCGGCCGGAGTACTGCGAGAGATCGGTGGCGAGCTGTGCGCCACGCTGCTCGAATACCGCAACTGCGCCAAGATCCTGTCGACGTACGGCGAGTCAATTCGTGAACACATGCACGCCGACGGCCGTATGCGCCCCCAGTATTTGCAGGTCGTCGGCACCAATACCGGTCGGCTGGCAAGCCGCAACCCAAACGCCCAGAATCTCGCCCCACGAATGAAGCCATACATACGGCCGAGCGACAGCAGCCGGGTTTTCGTTCATGCCGACCTCAGCCAGGCCGAGCTTCGATTTTTGGCCCAGGTCAGCAACGACGGTCCGCTGCGCGCCGCTTTTGCCCGCGGCGAAGACGTGCATGTCAGCACGGCAGCCTCGATGTTCCGCTTCGATCCCGATGAACTCGCTGCATCGGACCCAGCGCGATTCCAAAAGCTGCGCCAGATCGCCAAGGCGCTCAACTTCGGCATCGCCTATGGCACCGGCGCAGCTGCGCTTGCTCGTTCTCTCACCGGCAACGGCACGCCGACCACGGTCGACGAGGGACGCGACTTGCTGGCCAAATACCGCGAGGCCTATCCCGGCACTGCCGCATGGGCCGAGGCGCGGATCGCAGAGATCGAAGCGATTCGACAGTCGGTACCGGGGGCGATCGACTGGAAGCTCACACTGCGCCTCTCACGCAACTTCGGTGACATCAACGCCATCCGGCGCGAGTTTCGCCAAACACGAAACCGGTGGCCATCGGCCGAAGAGATCGCCGACCTGCTGCATCCGGGTTCCCGTGGACCTACCGACGAGCAGCTGCGCATGGTCGAGTGGGTACTGGGCTATTCGGCTGCCGTTGCCTTGTGCCACGACGGCGAGCCTTTTACCTTTTCGAGCTACACGGTCGCCGGGCGACGACAACAATTCAATCTGCACGTCGATCGACTCTTTCTGATCGCAGCCATCGATGCCGCTGGCGGAGTCTCGCAACCGCTCATCAATCTGCGCAGCCGTTTCGCCGAGGAACATCATCTGGTGTTGCATCGGCGAGGCGAGCCAATGGGCGAAGCCGAACTCACCCGCCAGTTCGAGGAACGAACGCTGCGTCGCAAATACATCGAGACCATCGCTGAGACGTGTGGCGACGAGGTCGCCTATGCGTACCTAACACGAGCGGCCAAGGACCGCGTATCTGCCATGGTCAACGCATGGCGCAACGCCCCAATTCAGGGCGGCGTTGCCGACATCATGCTCGTCGCCTATGCCGAACTGCACAAGCGACTGGCGCAGTACCCAAGCGCATGGCCAGTGCAGACCGTGCACGATTCAGTGGTTGTCGAGTGCGACCGGGCCGATGCCGAAGCGGTGATGGCCGAGGTGTGCCAATCCCTCGAGCTCGCCAGCCTCGAGTTCTGCCCCGACATCGTCCCAAAGGCAGATGTTGACATCCGCACGACGCTTGCTGATGCAGACGTTGTCGAAGAATATTCGGCTGACGATGACGTCATGGCCTACACCGACGACGTGGTCCTCGAACCAATCGACAACGACGGAGTCCAGACCGAGCCGGCACCTGAACCAATCCAACTCCAACTCGGCATCGCCTAGCAGCCGGGGGAGCGGCGCTGGCGCGACCGCCATGCGCTTTCGTTGCACATCAATGCCCACAAGGACCGGGCGCACCATCAACTCGGCCGCAGGACATGCCAGCCGGTTCGGAATGCCGGTTTCTGAGAAGGTCAAACCTTCGGGTTGCTTGCGAGGGGCGATTAATGGCCGATGATTCGTGCGGCATGATTTTTCCACACCCTGCTATCGGGGTCTGAGGGGGAAACGCGCAGGATCCTTCATACGAGGTGCCTCAGCTTCAGCCTCTGGTGACGAAGATGGTGACCTTTGAGATCGCGTTCGAACGTTGTGCTTCGAGCTGCCAACACCCTTCGCTCGGCAGGTTGAAGAATGACC
>JBDNHG010000636.1:0-6259 GCA_041688925.1 Acidimicrobiales bacterium
CCTGCCGAGCTTTGGCTCAGATCGCTACGGCGACCGCCACTGTGTTTGACTCATAGCTGACGAGTTGGTAGTTGAAGTTGCCACCGCAGGTGATGAGGGCAAGCCGTTCAGCGCCGTCGCGGGCAAATAGCGACTCGGGCAAATCCTGCTTGATGTACTCGACGACCTGCTCGATGCGAAAGGGTCGACTCGAACCATCATCAAACCCAATGGTGACCACGGATCCGACCTCGACATCTGCGAGGTTGCGAAAGACACCGTCGACACCGTTGTACGCGATGTGGGCGGCGAGCACGGCTGTCCCCGCTTCGCCCGGAGCTGAGCCAAACTCGTACCATCCAACCTGGTCGGCGGGCGGAACCTCGAAGCTCAGGTCATCAGGATTCACCCCAACGGGTATCACCGTGGCGTTGCCTACGTTGATGCTGTCGATCTCGATCGACACCGGAATCGGACGTCCCTCTGTGGCTTCGGCCAGACCTTCGAAGCCAATGGGAGCTCGGGGCAACGCAGAGTCTGCGACTGCCAGTGGATGTGGGGTCGCCACCGTTGTCGCTTCGGCCGTTCCAGATTGGCCGGCGGCTGCGGGTGAAGGTACCGGGCTCGGCGCCGCTGCCTCTTGCACCGCATCCGGAGAACCCGAAGCGCCGACCGTGGCCGACGCTTCGACAGCGTCGGCACGATCGGCATCTTCGTTCGCCGAGCTGCCACCACATCCTGCGATTGCCAGAACGAACAGAAGCCAACCCAGTAACCGCAGAGTACGTAGTTGCAGGGCGTCGGCTGAGCGCCCTCGACGCGTCGAGGTGACGGGGGATGAGTCGAGGGTGCTCAGAGAAATGGCGATGATGATTCGAGTAGCGAAGGGACCGCTAGCTACGAACTCGGGCCACGGCCGGCACTGCTACCGCTGCGGCCAAGGCCACACCAATAACTGCCACCAGCGCAAAGCTGATGCCGGTCTGAGCAGATGACACAGGGCTGTTACCGGTATTCACGGCGGTGGGGGCAGATGCCAAACCGCTGATCGATTCGGTGAGAACGGTCAGGCTCCCAGCGTCGAGTGATCCAACGGCGTAGACGATGAGGCCGGCACCTTCACTGATCGGCAGGTCGGCTGGGCCGATCACGACAGGCTCGGTTGCTCCGGCTGGCACGACTGACGCCGAAATGGTTCCAGCTGGCAGGTCTGCACTGCCACCGGCGCCATTCGACACATTGGCGAACGCCACATCGCCATTCGCGAGAATGTCAACTGCGGGTGCAGCTGCGGTGTGGCGAACCGTCAAGCGACCGTTTCCGGCATCCGTCGACGACGTGTCGTTCTCGAACACACCAATGGTCGGTGTGCCGCTGGCGTCGAGGTGGGCGATGAGCGTGTAGTTGCCTGTTGCAGGGAGGCTCACGTCGCCGGCGTCGATTGCGACGGTGTCGGTGCCGGCCAGCTTGACCTTGACACCCTCGAGCGTGGCGCCGGCAAAGCTGGAGAGGTCCTGCGTGTCACCGAACGAGAAGCCCTCGAACACGTTGGCGCCACCAGCCTCGACATCCACGTCGGTGTCTGGTATGCCGTGAAGCAGATGGATACGAGCGTCTTGGGCCGATGCAGGGCTTGCAAACATGACGGCGGCGAGTGCCAACGTCATCAATGCTGTGAGTAGCTTGCGCATGAGATGGGATTACCTTTCAATGGGTTATCCGCTCTTACGACGGCCAGACTGCGCTCGGATGCACTTTTTTGAGATTTCGAGAATGCTGCGAAATATGCGGCTGGGTGCATCCGTAGCCAGGCCGCCGACGAATAAGAAGGCGATGACACTTGCGTCGCTTTCTCTGGCCTCGGCCCGATCAACGCCTTCTCGGCGGCTGCGTTCCGCGATCCCAACAGCAGGTGCTGCGCCGGGCGACGCCATAGAGGAAGCGTTCCGCCGTGGTTCCGAACAGGGTCTTGCGGCCGCCTATGAGGCGCACGGAGCCCTCGTCCACACGCTGTGCGCTCGGGCGCACCCCAGGGCAGCTGCCGACATCACCCAAGAGGTGTTCCTCGCTTCATGGAAGGCACGTGACCGTTTCGACCCCAGTCGCGGGCCGCTTGCTGCGTGGCTCGTCGGCATCGCGAAGAACAAGATCGTCGATGCATACCGCAAGGACGGTCGGCGGGTTCCCGAAGCCTTCGACGACGGGTCACGAGTGGAACGGGTGCCCGAGGGCCGGGCGCCAATCGACCAACTGGCCGACCGCATGCTCGTAACCGAGGCATTGATGTCGTTGCCCGAACGGCCCCGCAAGATCGTGCAGCTCGCCTTCTTAGATGGTCTGACCCACGAACAGATCGCAGAAACAACCGATGTTCCACTCGGCACGGTCAAGAGCGACATCCGGCGGGGCCTTGCTCGCTTGCGTCGCTACCTCGAGTCGGCATCATGAACCCTCCTACCTGGGACAACCCAATGTTCAGCGACGATGAAATAGCCGAGACGGCCCGTTTGATCAGGCCCCATGACTTCGATCGCATCGCGCCGCCGGCACAGGTGTGGAACAACATTCTGGCCGAGGTCGAGGTCGAGGTCGCTTCGCAGGAAGCGTTCGCTCGTCGCAACTCACGTCGGCGGTTCACCCCGGCCCGCATCCTTTCAGCCGCCGCAGTGACCCTGCTGGTAGTCGCGCTCGCGGTTGCGGTTGCCACCACACGAAGCAATGACCCCTCGATCATCGAGGTCGCTGCCGCATCAATGACCGACGAAGGCCTGCCGGTGTCAACCACTGCCACCGCCGATGCCCGCTTCGTCTGCGAAGACGACGAGTGTTTCGTCGAAGTCGACCTGACAGCGCTACCCGATGCTGGCCGAGACAACCTCGAGTTATGGGTCATCAACAGGGACGTGAGCGAAATGTTCTCGTTGGGCTCAATAACCCAAGACGACGGCCGCTTCGCTGTCCCCTACGGAGTGACCGCGAACGACTACCCCATCGTCGACATCTCGATCGAACCCGACGACGGTGACGCCACCCACAGCGGACAGAGCGTGTTGCGCGGGGTCCTCGGGTAGGCCCGATCCTTGGTAGTTCACCTTTCCATGGACGCTCCCTGCAACCCGCTTGGGGAGGCGACTGGCCCGACCGACCTCGCAGCGAACCCGCACAACCTGCTGTACAGGTTTCCGCGGCACCGCTGAAGCTCATACGATCTGGCAATGGCAACTGACGAGATGGCCGAGTTCGAAAACTGGCTCGAAGAAAACTGGGACCCCGCACTCACCGTTGGCGAATGGTGGCAAATCCTCGCCGACGGCGGCTACGCCAAGCCGAGTCTTCCCGAGAACGCCTACGGCAAGGGTTGGAGCAATGCGCAAGAAACCCAGGCCTCGCGCATCATGGCAGGGCGCGACGTGCTCGGTCCTCCGCCAGGCCTCGGCTTCATGCTCGCGGCACCGACGATCGCAGCGCACGGCACAAAAGCGCAGATCGACCGTTACATCCCGCAGATCTTGAACGGCCGCGAGGCCTGGTGCCAGCTGTTCTCTGAACCAGTGGCCGGATCCGACCTTGCCGGGCTTCAGACCAAGGGCGAACAAGACGGCGACGAATGGCATGTGACGGGCCAAAAGGTCTGGACCTCACAAGGTCACGCCGCCGACCTGGGCATGCTCATTGCCCGCACCGATCCCACCGCGCCGAAACACCGGGGGCTGTCCTACTTCGCCATCGACATGCACCAGCCCGGCGTCGACGTTCGTCCCCTCAAAGAGATGACCGGCCGCACGTTCTTCAGCGAAGTCTTCATGGACAGCGCGGTAGTACACAACGACGACCGCATTGGTGACCAGGGCGACGGTTGGCGTGTTGCCAACACCACGCTCACGGTCGAGCGCACGTCGATCGGCACCGGCTCAACAGGTGTGGCAATGGCCGCCCCGGGCCAGAAGATGAACTCGTTTGATCGCATCGCCGGCGACGTCGTAAAGGCATCAAAGACGAGCCGGGCCGAGGGCCACGCTCCGGGCGTTGGCATGAAACTATTCGATCGTTATGTCGATCTGGCCCGCGGGTTGGGACGCACAGGCGAACCAGTGATGCGGCAGGATCTGGCCAAGCTGTACATCATGTTGCAGGTGAACCGCTTGAACATGCAGCGAGCTCGTGTCAAGAGCCAGCGAACCGGCGGTGAACCAAATATCGGCAAGTTGTGGAACGGCGAACATCATCGCCAGTTCCGTGACATCGGCCTGAACATCATCGGTGCCGACGGCATGTTGGCGCCAACAGCTTCGATGACCGACCCCGCCGTGGTCAACGTGGCACTCAACGCCCAGGCACCACCGATCTACGGCGGCCCCGATCAGATCCAGCGCAACATCTTGGGCGAACGAGTCCTCGGCCTCCCTAAAGAACCCAGCCACGACCGCAACACACCCTTCAACGAGCTACCCAAGAACGTCTGACCTAAGCGGTATCAGCTTGGGCGTTTGAACATGAGCGCGTTGCGTACTGCTGAGCAGACGAGGACATCGTCTTGGTTGAAGGCACGATGTTCAAACGTCACGATGCCGCGGTCTGGCTGCGAGTTCGAAGCCCGGGCCGCCAACACTTCGGTGTCTGCGTGGATCGTGTCGCCGTGGAAAACCGGCGCAGGAAACTTGACCGCATCGAAGCCCAGGTTGGCGACGGTTGTGCCGTGCGTCAGTTCATGAACCGATAGCCCGACGAGCAGCGCAACGGTATACATCGAGTTGACCAGCACTTTGCCGAACTGCGTCGTCGACGCATAGTCGGCGTCAAGATGCAGCGGCGCCGGGTTCATCGTCGACACAGTGAAGCCGACATTGTCAGCCTCGGTCACCGTGCGAGTCAGCGCGTGTTGCACCACCAAGCCCGGTTCGAACTGCTCGAACCACATGCCCTTCGGAATAATTTCACGAGCCATCAAATCTCACTTTCGCGGTACGTTCGAGCGGTTAGTGCACTCCCCAGGGGAATGCACACTAGTGGCGCCAAAGGCGGGCTACCGACGCCAACAAGGAGCCCCCGGGACTGCAAGAGTCGCTGGGACCGTAGAGGCATTAGCTCACGCAGCGTTTCGGCGAGGGACGAGCTGAAAGGCCGGCTATCCGCGGGGATTAATGCCGGCGGCGGCCAGGATCTGGCGGGCTTGTTCGGCGAGTGGTTCGTCGACCATCTGGCCTTCGAAGTCGATGGCGGCGACACCGCTGGCGACACCTATGTCATAGGCGGCGAGCAGTCGCTCGGCTCGTTCGATCTCGGCCTCGCTTGGTGTGAATCCAGCGTTGGCCAAGGCGACTTGATCAGGGTGGATGCACAATTTCCCGGCGAACCCCATGGCCCGTGCCTCGAATGCTTCGAGCGACACACGGTCGTTGTCGCGGAAGTTGGCGACGATCTGGTCGAGCACTGGTTTGCCTGCCAGTCGGCTCGCCTGGGCGATCGACGCGCGGGCGAACTGGACCTCGACATTGTTCTGGGTGCGCACGCCGCCAAGATCGGCGATGTAGTCCTCGGCACCGAAGTAGCCACCAACGACCTGCCCATGAGCAAGCAACTGGCGCGCATCGGCTACGCCGCGAGCGGTCTCAAGCCCGGCGATGATGCCGAGGTGACCGAAGTCGGCCTCGGCGAGCGCCTTGGCGCACTGATCGAGCCCTTCGAGCGTTTCGACCATGGGCACGACGACACCGGCGAGATCGCTGTGTAATCCGAATGAGATGTCGTCGCTGAACCACCGGGTGTTTGGCGGGTTCACGCGGGTGAACACCGCGCTGCCCTGGCCCATGATGGTCGGTGCCAGTTCGACTGCGTTCGACCGGCCGGCCGCCTTTTGCGCGACCGGCGTTGCGTCCTCGCAGTCAATGACGACACCGTCGGCCCCGCTACGGGGCAGTTTCGGAATCAAGTCGTCTCGCACTGCCGGCGCGAACAACAACGAGCGGAGCCGCGGCAGAGGTACAGGGGCCATGGGCGCAGGTGAGAATGGTGCAGCTGTCATCAGGCGGAAGCGTAGGACCGCTTGGCGACTTCTTCGAGCATCACCTCGGTGGCGCCACCACCGATGGGCAAGATACGTGCATCGCGGGACATACGCTCGATGGCCGATTCGCGCATGTAACCCATGCCTCCATGGAACTGCACGCAGTCGTACATGACCTGGTTCACGATCTCGCAGCCGAAAGCTTTTGCACCCGACATTGCCTTGACGTTGTCGAGGCCGTTGTCGCCCATCCAGGCGGCGTGATACATCGATGCC
>JBDNHG010000637.1:0-2255 GCA_041688925.1 Acidimicrobiales bacterium
CGGCCCTCATCGAGAACCAACGACACCGCGTCACGCCGGAACTCCGCCGGGTACCTCGACGGGCGACCCCGCCCCTTCTTAGCTTGCATAGACATAGACATCTCCTATTCGAAATGTCCGCCCAACAGGGGGATGCTCATATCTGTCATGATCTTGGTTGCCGTCTAGCATTCTTATTTTGATTGAGGGCGGGAGGAGATTTGATGATGGTGTCTGCGACGAGTGATGAGACTGAGGTGCGCCGTTCGAAAGGTCGTGGCCCGGCAAGTACAAGCTTGCGATCTTGAACGAGATCGATGCGGCGAAAGCGACTGGTGCGTCCGGTGTGGTTGGTGAGATTTGCCGGTGTGAGGGGTTGTATTCGTCGTTGATTTCCGAGTGGCGTGGCCAACGCGATAGCGGCGCTCCGGCGGGTTTGACTGATAACAAGCGGGCCGTCCAAAGAAGGACCGGACTCGTGAGGAGTTGGCCCGACTTCGTTCTGAGGTTGCGGGGTTGGAAGCTGTTCTGGCAACAGCGAACGAGTTGATCGAGGCCCAGAAAAGTATCGGCGCTGTTGGGGGAGATGTCCCGCAAGAGCGCCGAGAAGAACACAAAGTAGTCCTGAACGAGGCGATTGAGCATTGGGTCCCGCTTGTTGGGGTGAATCGTGGGTGTCGGGCGTTCGGGCTGGCTCCGAGGACGTGGCGTTATCGCCGCCAGAAAGTCGCTGGCCGACTGCCGGTGCTGCAATCGCGAAAGAAGCCGGTCGAGTTGCATTTGCCGGTGCCGTGGCGGATCGATGACAGCGAGCGCGACGAGATCCGGGCGGTGTTGTGCTCAGACGCGTTGTGCGATCTCGCACCGGCGCAGATTTATGCGGCGCTGCTGGACGAAGGCATCTATCTGTGCTCAGAGCGCTCTTCGGCGGGCCCAATACCGACTATCTCGACGGTGGCAGTGGTGACCACACAACTCATGGCGGCAGGGGCCGTGACAACCCACTCATCATCAACGTGTCAGGTTGCCTCGCCGAAACGACGATCAGCTGCTGAGTTGGTTCGGACCTAGCCGAAGCCTCTGCGCCGAAGTGCGGCGAGGGCAAGACTTGGCGCGGGCAATGCGGCTACGGTGCCAATGCACAGCTGTGCTGGCATCGCCCGACCGGGGGTGCACGACAGGAGTGATCGTGACCACTACATCTGGAATGCTGACAAGACGTCACCGAACGATACGTAAAATGGTGGCGTTGGTTGTGATGATCGGCCTGGCATCGGTATCCATCGCTCAGGTGGAACGAAGCGAGGCCGACGCACTCTCATCCTTCGATGCCGAATTGATTTCGTTGGTCAATGAATACCGTGGCTCAAAGAGACTGAATCCTCTGATCCAATACGCGCCGTTGAGTAACGCAGCCCTCAATTGGTCGAACTCGATGCTCGCTCGCCGCGACGCGCTGAACACTTCCGGCTGCCCTTCACAGGCTCAGGTCGATAGTTTCCTCGTACACGACTCTGGGGCCAACATCGCGACCCAGGGTGTTCCGTCGGGAACAACTAATTACGGAGAGAACATCGCCTGGTCCTGCGGCTATCCGGGCGATAAATACCCAGTCGCTTGGAGCTACAGCGCGATGCCGGCCAAATGCGTGGGTCGACTCGACTACAGCAGCGCTCTGATGCAGTTCTGCCAGTGGGTCAACAGCCCGCCGCACCGCCAGAGTCTTGAGTCGGCTTCCTTCACCTACATCGGACTTGGCTCGGCGATGAAGACGTCGGGTAGCCAGGTCGAACCCTTGTCGACCGCTCGGTTCGCAACCGCGCCGGTGCAGCCTTCGTGCGATGGCTACGTCGCGACAATCGACATGAACAAGAACGGTGGCAACGGCAACGGCACTAATGGCGATGATGTCATTCTTGGCACGCCTGGCGACGATGTGATCAACGGCTATGGCGGCAACGACAGGATCTGCGCCGAGGCGGGTCGTGACTCCGTGCACGGCGGCGGTGGTGTCGACACGATCTTTGGTGGCTCCGAGATCGATCGCATCTGGGGCGATGCAGGCCACGACGTCATTTACGGCGACGGAGGTTCTGATCGCATTCGTGGCGGTTCTGGCTCCGACACAGTCTGGGCTGGTTCGGGTGCTGACCGGGTGTGGGGCGGGCCGGGACAGGACGTCTTGAATGGTATGGGTGGTCAAGACCGCATGTGGGGTGATGCCGGCAATGACATCATTCAAGGGAATTTCCAGACCGATTGGCTCTACGGAGGTA